>JANMJN010000642.1:0-8842 GCA_031371355.1 Saprospiraceae bacterium | reverse complement strand
ATTAGTCTTAACGACAGTTAAAATTTCCTCTAAACTCAAAAACGATTTTCTCAATGAAAAAACTTATTCTTCTGCTCCTCATACTGAGGGGGGCATTTTTTGCCGATGCACAGTGCATTTCTGGCAATTGCGACAATGGGTCGGGCACAGCCATCATCAAAAAAAAGGGCGGTATTCGTTTCACAGGTCAATTCTTAGACCGCAAACCTCATGGTCAAGGTAGGGCTGAATACCCTGACGGCACACGTTATGAAGGTTCGTGGCTCAATGGCACAATGGACGGTATGGGTACTTTAACACTCAACGACGGCACTATTCTGAGTGGTGTTTGGCGCAACAGCCGTTTCTTAGGCAACGACCCAGGGCTTTCCCGCGAAGGTATGTTGGCTACGACGAATAACTCGTTAGACAATACAAAAACAATCAGCCCTTATCAAGGCAGAGTGCAAGAAAATGGCTTATCGAACACAGAAGCACCCATAAAAATCGCAGAAACGGCACCAGAAGATTTTGTTACACGTGCCGACGTTTTTACTGAAAATGCAGGTTTCCACAGTCAAATAGGCAATGCTCATATGACTAATAGTGCAATAAATAGTGCTACGAATACCAGCGTTTCTCGAATATCCAAAGTTTGGGCATTAGCTGTTGGTGTATCAAACTATGATTTGCCCAGTATTTTGACTTTAAAATATCCTCACAGCGATGCTTTTCGTATGTATGCCTTTTGGAAAAGCCCAGAAGGTGGGTCATTGGACGACAAACATTCACAAGTTTTAGTTAATGACCAAGCGACTAAAAAAGGCATTATTGACTCAATGCGTCAAATGTTTATGCAAGCAGATGAAAATGATTTAGTGGCATTTTTTTATTCTGGGCACGGGCTCAAAGGGGCATTTTTGCCCACCGACTACGATGGCAGTAATATACGCTTGTTCCACAGCGAAGTCAACGATTTGATGTCTGCTTGCCCAGCCAAGTACAAACTGGTCATTGCCGATGCGTGCAATTCAGGCAGCTATTTGGCTTCAAAATCAGTTAAAAATGATGTTTTCAGAAGCTCACAACAAGATGTACAGGATGTTTTTTTCCGAGAATTGAATCGGGCAAGCCCTGGAACGGCGTTCATTTTGTCGTCTCAAGCTGATGAGGAATCACTCGAAGTATCAACGCTACATCAAAGCATTTTCAGCTATTTTGTCGTTAGGGGGATGAAGGGTGAAGCGAATGCCAATGATGACGAGGTTGTAACCATTCAAGAATTATTTGATTATGTTTATCGCCAAGTAACTGCTTATGCTTTTAGCCTTGGAAAAGTGCAAACACCTGTTCTAAAAGGTAATTATGACCCGAATATGCCGGTAGCGATGATCCGTAAAAAGTAAAAATTAGAAAGAGGAAACATGATTCATCCCGAATTTTGTATCAACAAAATTCGGGATTCTTTTTGTCCAAAAACGAATAAATCCGTTAGGATTTGCATGTTTGTAGAATAAATATAGACCGTCATTTTCTATGAATCCGCTAGGATTCACATATTTGTAGAGAGTTAAAAACGTGCGAATCCTAGCGGATTCGGGGAAAAATGTCTGTACATTTTAATCTACAAACTTGTAAATCCTAACGGATTTACTAGATTTTTATAACAAAATCAGACTGTTGTAAAATTCGGGTCTCATGTTTTCATTTCCAAAAAGGCATTACCTAAATTGTCTATAATATCGCTTGCCAATAATGCCTCCTGCCCTATCCTTTTTGCCGCCAAATCACCTGCCAAGCCATGTAAATAAACGCTCAATATGGCTGCTATTTTGGGTTCATAGCCTTGAGCCAACATTCCCGTAATAAAACCCGTCAATACGTCTCCACTACCCGCAGTTGCCATGCCTGCATTGCCCGTTGAATTGAAAAAACAGCACCCCTCAGTGTCGGCTACAATAGTATGTGCTCCCTTAAGTAAAATATTGATTTTCAAAGATTTAGCTTTGCCACGCAACAATTCCAAACGGTCGAAATCATTGTCGGCTTTCCCAAATAAGCGCTCAAATTCCTTTGGATGTGGCGTAAGGATTGAGTTTTCGGGAATCAAATATAACCATTCTGGGTTTTCTGAAATGATATTTAAAGCATCCGCATCTAAAACCAGTGGGCGTTTCGATTGTTCCATATACCCCCTCAGTACAGCTGCCGTTTTTTCTCCTTTTCCAATACCACAGCCTATGCCGATAGCCGAATACTGTTGATTATCAATGACTTGTGATAACTCTATCTCATTTTGATCAGCTATGACAATGGCTTCGGGCAATGACATTTGAAGAATAAGTCGATTGCACAATGGCGTTTGTACAGTCAACAGACCTATGCCTGAACGCATACAAGCTCGTGCTGCTAAAACAGCTGCACCTGCCATACCTCCACTACCCGCCACCAAAAGCGCATGACCATACGTGCCTTTATGGTCAAACTTTTTGCGTTTTTTCAAAAGAGGTTGAATAAAATCAGAAGTGACAAAAACGTTTTGTGTATCTAATTTTTCTAAAAACATTTGATCCAAACCAATGCTTTTGAATTCAAAATCGCTAATAAACGGCTCATTTTCAGGTAATAGAAAAGCCAATTTGGGTATTTCAAAAGACAATACTCGAGCAGCTTTGAGGATACCCCCCTCAGTATGTTTATCAGAAAACAAACCAGATGGTATGTCCACAGAGACTATTTCTGCTTTCGATTGATTCAAATGGTCAAAAAATGAAGCCCAATAGCCTGTAACAGGTCTCGTCAAGCCACTGCCTAAAATCGCATCAATGACAATAATGTTGTTAGGAATAATGGGAAAAGCATCCTGTTCGAAAATATCTCCCCTCAGTATAGAAGAGCATAAGCCTTGAATTTTTTCTAAATTTTTCGAAAAATCTATTGTTTCATTTTTTGATATGCGACAAATATAAACGCCGACATTATACCGCAGATAATGCAAAAATCGCGCGGTTGCCAAGCCGTCCCCACCATTATTGCCTGTACCACAGAAGATTAATATTGGTCTTTGTATATCATAAATCGTTGAAAACCAATCAGTAAATACTGATGAAGCTCGTTCCATCAAATTATATGATGAAATTGGTTCGTTTTGAATCGTAAACAAATCCCATGCGTGAATTTGGTCAGCGGTTAGTAGTTTCATCGTTATTGGTTATTTGTTATTAGTTGTTGGTTACTGGTTATTAGGGATTCGTCAATGATCAACAAATATACAAATAACCAGTCCACAGTAACTAATCCCTAATAACCAATCCCCAGCCCAAAAGAAAGCCCGCTTGTTTTGCAAGCGGGCGTATCGGTATGTGGGATTATAATCTGTCAGGCGGGAAGCCAAGCAAATTATAGGTCGTTAGTGTATTTATTTGACGACTTGGATTTTCTTCATAATTTTACCTTTTTCAGTCGTTACTTCTGCAAGATACATCCCCGGTGCGAAATTATCGAGATAGACCGTTGCTTGTTTGCCTTTGATATTGTTCTGACGGTTCACTTCTTTACCCATCATATCTACAATGCGCAATGACTCGATATTATTGATACCATTCAAGTAAAAACTCATAAAATCACTTGATGGATTCGGGAACATCAACAAATCAGATTCCTTCATCGGCTCATCTTTTTTGACCAATTTGATAGGAATTTCTATCTCTTTACCTTCTATTTGAAGCATCCGACCATTAGCATCCATCAAATATACATCATTGATGCGGATACGGAGAACGGGTCTGTCGCCTACTTGGAAACCAGAAACATCTTCAATAACGACTGCACGGATTTTACTCACTTCTCCATGTCCACTTGCGCCTCTATTTTGGCTTCTGGCAATACCTGTTTCGATACGTCCTCTATTAACTATTTTGCTCATTGCTAAATAAGCATCGTAGCGAGACAACCAATTGGATTGCAAGAAATCGACAGTCAATGTATTTTCTTCAATCATATCTGCATCGTAACCCACAGAATAACTCAAGCCACGTGCATCCACCGAAGGTAAAGCTGATGAACCGACCAAAACGGTGATTTCAATCATATCGCCTTGAGCTGCTGCATTCGAGGTCGTCAAAACTTGCAATTCTATTTTTGTCGATTCAGGTGTTCTTTCCGCAACGATTGAATTGACTTTGCCATAATTTGCACTAATCACGGCTGTATCCAAAAAACTAATAATGCCATCACCATTCAAATCTACATTTTTAGCATTCACACCACTGCCAAGGGTTTGCTGCCAATTTGCAGCGTCTGTAGGTATCCATGATAGATTAGAATTGGATCTTGGTGAACCATATTGACCAATAAAGCTACCCAATGTCAATAAATCCCACATATCAACGATGCCATCATGGTTTGCATCTCCTGGAAATACGCAATCTGTATAACAGATTTGAGATGTTGCTGGTTGAAGATTAACATTGATATTGACAACCTTACAGCCAGATCCAGATACACAATATTCTACTTCAAAATTGTCTGATACTCCTTCTGTCGGAGGTATATAAACCACTTCACTTTTATTATTGAGTGTAACTCGACCGCCCGCACTTGTAATCCCTCCATTTCTTGTGACGAAAGTCCAGTTCCCACCATTATCCAAAGGAATATTGTATTTAAATTCGTAAGGAACACCATGATAAGCAGTAACCTGAAACAAATCTGCCGCAGGTTGGTAATTAGCGACTGTAGTATGAACCGTTGCCTGTTCTTTTGTGCCATCGACATAAGTTACTTCATAATCAAAATTGAACGTTCCCTTAAAATTTGAATTTGAAGTAATCAGAACACGCCCATTAGTCAAAGAACTGACCGCATAATTAGGATTTGAAATAGGTATTACATTAAAATCACGAATCGGCTTAACAGTAAGATTATCATTCAGATAAAGATTGAAAGTCGTTGTTCCATTGATAGGTATATTAACGTAATCATCTTTCAGTAAAATAGGTACAGGTGAGCCAACAACATTAATATAAACTGTATATTCTTTATAAATCCCATTTTCCGTTTTATTGAAATACAACATCGTTGGTTCAGTACCGAAGAAGCTTCTACTCGGTAAAAAAGAATAAATACCACTACCTTCACCACCTACCCATTGTGCTTCACCCTGTGCATTGGTCTGTGCTGGACCTCCAAAACCTTTAGGGGTAGTAAAAGTAATTTTTTCACCCGGTCGAGTAAACAATTTCATCGTTTGGGTTGATGGTAATGGTGATGCAGCTACATCAATAGTAAGTAAGGCACAATCATAATGACCTCGCTTATCTGTAACTGTATAGTTAACCAATGCCACACCCTTGAAGTCTTTTTCAGGTGTGAATATAATTTCTGTACTGTCTGAGCTTATTGCTACAGTACCATGATTATACAGCGGTATTTTATCTATTTTCAGAATACCATTAGAGGTATTGTCATTTGACAGTACTTTTATACCAAAAGAGGAAGCGTTGGTAAGCGTATGAGCATAGTCATCCGTCGCTTTGACTTGAGCAAGCATTAACAGCGGCATCGTCGAGATGATGGCTGCAATGAACATCCTATATGTTATAAGCATGGGTGTATTCATCTTACAGATGTTTAAAAGTTGTAAATTAAAAAAAAACTTTAGAGTTTACGCTCTAATAGGTCATCAAAATACACGTTGAAACATGTTTTTTAAACAAATTTAAAACTACTAACATTCATAAACGAATAGAGCCAAATAAGTTGCAAATTTGAGTAAAAAAAACGTGCGTAAAATGTGAATATAAAAAAAAATAAAAAATAAAAACGTAATTTTGATGTTCACGGGACGGATACTAAAAATCGGTAGGATTATATAATTGTTATTTGTATAATACCATAGGCAAATATCATACCAAATTTTATCTACTAAGATTAATCATATAATAATTTCATAAATTTTTTACAAAGATAACGGTTTTTCTCATATAAAATCAATTAAAAAATTCAATTTTATCAACAAATTTTTCACCCCCTCAGTATTTATAGCCTTCAATCTGTCCTGAATTAAGGTATTTACGAATATATTCGGATATAATAAGATTTTCGTCTTAGTTTTGACGCTATTATTAGATAAAACAAAAAGTAAATATATTTTTCACTTTTCACTTTCACTTTCCATGACCGACAGCAAAATTTACAATGTACTAACTCATTTCGACAAAGTAGAACAGAACCGTTTGCGAAAATACATCCGTTCGCCTTATTTTAATGTTAATGAAACCTTAATGACCTTCTATGATGTCCTTGCAGAACATATTAATGCGAATGGTAAAGCGGGAGAGTTGACTAAAGAGCAATTATGGTCGCAACTATACGAAAAGGAGTCTTATAATGATGTCAGATTTAGAAAACTTTCTTCTGATTTACTAAAATTGGTAGAGGGTTTTTTAGCTCAACAAGTTTACGATGACAGACCTATTCAAAAAGCCAATCTCTTATTGGAAGCTATCCATTCCAAAAAAATTGAAAAATTATATAATAGTGCTATCCGTCAAACTCAGGCTATTTCTGAATTGCAAAGCGAAAGACCCGCTAGCTACTATTATCATCAATTCGAAATCCAAAAAAAACTATACGATATCAATGAAGCAGAACTTAAGCGGTTTGAAAAAACAAACGTCGAAGACATCGTCAATAATTTAGATTATTTTTATTTGGCGGAAAAACTCAAATGGTACTCTGCTATCCTTATCCAACAAACGCTCGTCGCTCATGAATACAAACTACTTTTTATAGATGAAATCATTAACCACCTCAGCAAACACTCATACGATAATGTCCCCCTCATTAGAATTCGTTATCTCATTTTCTTAACTCACGCCGAAAGTGAAAATGAATTGCACTATCACGAACTAAAAGAGGTTCTATCAAAGTATTGGATTACCATGAAATTGGAAGAAGCAAAAGAAGCTTATACGCATCTTTTGAGTTACTGTAGTAAGAAATCCAATCAAGGAAATACATTTTTCTTGCGCGAATATGTTGATATATCTAAAGAACTTCTGAAGACCGATATCCTATGGGCTGACGGAGAAATCTACCCTTGGTATTTTAGAAATGCTATATTAATTTCTCTACGTTTAGGTGAATACGAATGGGCAGAAAACTTTCTCAATCAATATGGTGACAAACTGCCTTTGGATTTTAAAAAGAATGCACTATCTTATAATCGTGCTTTAATCTTTTTCTATCAAAAAAAATACGATAACGTCATTTCACTCCTTCAATCTGTGGAATATGATGACTTGGTTTATAATCTAAGTTCTAAATCCATTTTGCTCGCCGTTTACTACGAGTTGGACGAAGACGATGCACTCATTTCACTTATGGATAGCTTTAAGGCTTTTTTACAAAGACATAAAGAAATTTCTGATACACAAAGAGTCCATTATTTGAACCTCATGAAATATACAAAAAAACTACTCAAATTGATACCTGGCGACCAAAAAGAGATAGTTAAAATTAAGCAAGAGATGGAGGATGATAAGAAAATCGGTATTGCATCCATGAAATGGGTTTATGAAAAACTTGCCGAACTTGAATAAAATTAAAAACGCCCCCTCAGTATGAAGGGGCGTTTTTAGTATCCATAAAATATTTATTATCAACACAATACACTCAATACTTTTTCTTAGAAATCCGATTACCGGAAGGCTTTTGCATACGGCTCTTAAAACGCAGCACCTCTACGTCTCGCAGTTCGCGGTGTTTCGTAGACCGACCTTGCACACGTCCACGCCACTTTTTCCAGTTGCTGTCTTTCATTTCCAACTTCATCAAAGCGATGACTTCAGCCTCTGACAAACCAAACTGGAAGGTAATCGCTTCGAACGGTGTGCGGTCTTCCCAAGCCATTTCAATGATACGGTCAACGTCTATGGCTGTCAAACTGTATTTTTCAGCAATTGTCATACTTTAATATGCTTTAAAAAATTCTTTGAAAGTGTTATAAAGCTTGGAAAATCAATGCTTTATATTTTTTTTAAAAAAATTAAAGTCCATCCCTTTTCAAAAGTTCCATCAGTTGGTCTTCTCTAAAGCCCTCAACGTTGACAATGTTTTTGGTCAATTCATAAGCAAATTCAGCATTGTCATTTTCTGAAAAATAACTATAAAATTCATTGGCAATCAGAATCGCCGCATCATCTTTTATCGCATTAGAATAACCTACAACGTAGTTCACATAATTGCGAATCCCATCAGCCTGTGCTCTTGAATGGCATGAATTGAAAATAACCGTATCAATCGGAATTTTGAACCTTGTAAAAATCTCAAACATAGAAATCAGGTTTTTTGTTTCCATAACTTTCGCTTTTCCTGTCTCATCTTGCAAAACAATACCTGCACCGCCTTTGGCAGCTCTTGCAATCGCTCTTTCTTCAGGATTTTGAATTGTTGAAACATCGTTGTCACTTAAACCATGTCCAGAAAAATGAATCACACGAGGTTTATATTTCAAAATAGCTTTTTGCAAACTTGACGGCGTAACTGCAAATTCTGATTTCACGACAAATTTGCTATTTTGTAAATTATTAAAAACCTTCGTAAATTCTTTCTCAAGCTGCAATTTCGCTGTATTCCAAGGGTTTGAGGCCAAAAAAAGTATGACATTTGATTCTCCCGACGATGTTGCAGTTGACGAATTGCCTCTGCTTGTAGTCGTTGCCTGTGTGGTCTGAACGAAAATAGCTTGAGGTACAGAGCCTTCTGCACTTTCCAACATCTGCAAAACGCCATTCGATATTTGCGCACGCTTGATATTCGCCTCCGAAAAGCCAATAAGTCCCAAATTCTCATTGCGTTT
>JANMJN010000557.1:0-1792 GCA_031371355.1 Saprospiraceae bacterium | reverse complement strand
AATGCTGCTTGTATGTTTTTTGATATAATTGATAATGATGGTGCAAATCTAAGGATATAAAGTAGTTTTCATAATTTTTTAGCGAATATTCACTGAATCAAGAACTTGACCCAAGTTATACCAATCATGAAAAGCCTGTATCAAATACACAAACCACACAACCCTATCTTAAGAAAATATTTTGCCTTCTTTACCAAACTCCCGCTCGATTCCCCCTCTTAAATCATTGATTGTCAATGTCAATACATGACGTGACAACGCGCTTAGGCAACAGAATTGAACAATATTGACAATAGAAGCACCCGACAATTCATACCGTTCTGACAGCAATTTCAGATTTACATCTTCTGCCAATTGTATATTCGGTGGAAAACTCTGTTGCCACAAACGCAACCGTTCAGATGCGCGCGGCATCGGAAAATGTATGATGGACTGAAAACGGCGGACAAACGCTTCGTCAATATTCGCCTTGAAATTGGATGCCAATATCACCAAACCGCCAAAGGTTTCGACCCGTTGCAAAAGATAGGACACTTCTTGATTCGCATAACGATCGTGTGCATCCCGAACTCCTGTGCGCTTGCCGAACAAAGCATCGGCTTCATCAAAAAAGAGAATCCAATCTTTGTTTTCTGCGCGGTCGAACAAATGCGCCAAGTTCTTTTCTGTCTCACCTATGAATTTGGAAATAATCATAGATAAATCAATCCGAAACACATCGCGCCCCGTCAATTTGCCCAAAAGTGCCGCCGTCAGCGTCTTGCCCGTACCAGGCGGACCATGAAACAAAGCGCGATAACCTGGCTTTATGATGCGGCTCATGCCAAAATCATTCAAGAGCGTATCGCCATGTTGCAGCCACACTAATAATTCACCAACTTCTTGATGCGTCGCCGAAGAAAGTACAAGATCTTCCCATGTCATCTTCGTCTCAAGGCGTTCAGCAGGGAAACTCGTCGAAAAGCGGGGTTTTGACACAACACCCACTGTGAATAATTCAACATAGTCAGGTAACATAATCAGTTTTGCACTGTGTGTAGGTTCGTTTAAGGGTGCTTCTTCAAGGGATATGATTTGTATTTTGTGAAAAAAATGGGTGTCGCTGAACAGTTTTTGCGCCTCAAATCGCTTCGCTAAATCATTGCCCGCCAAAATATATAAGACCGTTTCACCCGTCGGCAACACGCCCCGAAACTGTTTGCCCCGCACGCCGCCAATAGGCAGATAATCAGTCGGTTTATCGAAAAACGATTGGACTATTTGGTCAAAAAAATCAGCCTGCACATGCGGCACCAAGGCGATGAGCAGGGTAATCAGTTCATCCCTCGTCAAATTATTCTTTTTAAGAAAAATACTGAGGGGGGTATTTATGTCCGAAAGGTCAGGAATAGGAATATCTTCAAGACGCTGAAAGGTGGTCTCGACAGCAAAAGACTGACTCAATCGCCAAAGAGTGACTTCATTGAGGTAAGCAAAAAGTTTTTTTAACAAGTCCGTATGGTTCATCCTGTTTTGAGTTGTCATGCTTAATATTTGTAAAAACTGCCCAACCTAATTCACAAAGCCGCTGTAAACCAACGTCTTGCAAATACATCATTCATATTTCATCATTCATCATTTCTTTTGCGCTTTCGTTGGTGCAACACCTTGCTGAACGACATGGGTCAGCTCATGTGCTAAAAGATGCATACCCGCCGTTGATTCTGGGTCAAAATTCCCTGTGTTAAAATAAATATCTTGTCCCTGTGTAAAGGCTTGAGCATGTATTTCTTCAGCCAATGCTGCTGCAGTA
>JANMJN010000523.1:0-3690 GCA_031371355.1 Saprospiraceae bacterium | reverse complement strand
TTTTCGGTATCGCAAATGGCAAATTTGTATTCAATATTAATATCGTATTTGTCAATCGGTATCTCGACTTGCCACAGCGGAAAATGCTCATTGGACAAAGGTATCGGTCTCGCCCATTGTCCTAATTCCCTTGAATTGCCTAAAACACAAAAAGAAAGATGTTTCGGAATCGCTGCGGCATACAACTGAAAGACCAAACGATTTTTCTCAACACCCCCCTTCCCGATGGTATCGGGATTTCGTTCCTCAACAGTATTTTTACTTAAAAAAGGTATTTCAGTCTCTCTTTTGAAAATCACATCTTTAAAAGCAGCAGAAAAGAAGGCGCGCGTTATCTCATATTCTGCCCGCCAATAGTCTTGATAAAACACTTGCGTTTGCCCTTTGGGTATCGTCAATGCCCGAAATGCACCATGTTCAGCCAATAAACCTTTGAAAGATTGGACAATATATTTATATGTAAGGATGTCATCCTCTTGGACTTGTACGGCGACATGCCAATTGGTGGCATCATAGCTTTGACAAATAAAGGTTTCTTCCAAACCATTCCTTTTGATTTGAATGGCGATTTGCTCGCCTTTTTTCGTGCCGTAGTTGATGTGAAAATGCGCGATCATGATGGTGGTTTTAGGTGGAATGAGTCATTTGCATTAGAACATGATGCAAAAAAACGAAAAGTATTTTAATTTCAGTTCTCAATATCTGCGACAAACCTAAAAAGATGATTATTGATGGTTTATTCTGTTACTTTACTGAGGGGGTGTCTCTTGTTTATCCATTTTTGCTCATGCTGAAACAAAACATATTGACAAGACGGTTAATTCCTCTTTATCTCATTTCATAATTGGTCATAACAAAAGTTTATAGACGATATCTATCAATCCATAGGATATATAAATATAAATTATCCTAAAGTTCATCGTAAATTTGATTTTTAATAAAAAACAATGATTAAAAATGGAAAGTAAAACTCATTCAAGCTCATCATCATACAATGTCAACGGAGAAAGTAAGTGTCCGTTTTCTGGTGGCGCATTAAAACAAAGCGCTGGCTCTGGTACGAGAAACCGCGACTGGTGGCCAAATCAGTTGAAATTAAACATCTTACGCCAACACTCCGCCCTGTCTAATCCGATGGGTGAGGCGTTCAACTACACTGAGGCATTCAAGTCTCTCGATTTGGCTGCTGTGAAGAAAGACCTCTTCGAACTGATGACCACTTCTCAAGACTGGTGGCCAGCTGACTATGGTCACTATGGTCCTTTCTTCATTCGGATGGCGTGGCACAGTGCGGGTACTTACCGCATCGCCGACGGACGTGGTGGCGGAGGCTCTGGCACTCAACGTTTTGCGCCTCTCAACAGTTGGCCTGATAATGCAAACCTTGACAAAGCGCGCTTGCTGCTTTGGCCCATAAAACAGAAATACGGCAAGAACATTTCGTGGGCGGATCTGATGATTCTGGCTGGTAACTGTGCCCTTGAGTCAATGGGCTTCCAGACTTTTGGATTTGCAGGTGGACGCGCCGATGTTTGGGAACCTGAAGAAGACGTTTATTGGGGTTCAGAAGTCGAGTGGTTGGGTGATAGGCGGTATACGGGTGACCGCGAACTGGAAAACCCCCTTGCAGCTGTTCAGATGGGTCTTATTTATGTGAATCCAGAAGGTCCTAATGGAAATCCAGATCCACTTGCCTCTGCGCGGGATATTCGCGAGACCTTTGGTCGTATGGCGATGGATGACGAAGAAACAGTGGCACTGATTGCCGGCGGTCATACATTCGGCAAAACCCATGGCGCGGCTGATCCAAGCAAATTTGTGGGTACAGAACCCGCAGGTGCGAGCATTGAAGAGCTAAGCCTTGGTTGGAAAAACACCTTCGGCAGTGGCAATGCAGGTGACACGATTACCAGCGGTCTCGAAGGCGCATGGACGACGACACCAACGAAGTGGAGCAACAACTACTTTGAAAACCTTTTCGGCTTCGAATGGGAATTGACCAGAAGCCCAGCGGGTGCCCAACAATGGACACCGAAAAACGGTGCCGGCGCAGGTACAGTACCTGATGCACACGACCCGTCAAAGAGTCATGCTCCTTTTATGCTGACGACGGACATCGCCTTGCGTGTTGACCCTGTTTATGAGAAAATTTCAAGACATTTCTTCGAGAATCCTGATAAGTTAGCAGACGCATTTGCAAGAGCGTGGTTCAAGTTAACGCATCGTGATATGGGACCTATTGCTCGTTATTTGGGTCCAGAAGTGCCTAAAGAAGAACTCATTTGGCAAGATCCTATCCCAGCTGTTACGCATAAACTGATTGACGCTCAAGACGTTGCTGACTTAAAAGCTAAAATATTGGCTTCTGGACTGTCTGTCTCTCAACTCGTCTCTACTGCTTGGGCGTCCGCATCTACTTTCCTAGGTTCGGATAAACGGGGTGGCGCAAACGGCGCGCGTATTCGCTTAGCACCGCAAAAGGATTGGGAAGTCAATCATCCAGGTCAATTAGCAACCGTGCTTCGGACGCTTGAAGGCATCCAAACAGCGTTCAACAGTGCTCAATCTGGTGGAAAAATGGTTTCTTTGGCTGATGTGATTGTTTTGGGTGGCTGTGCAGGTATTGAGAAAGCCGCAAAGAATGCAGGACATGATGTGAGTGTGCCTTTCACGGCTGGACGTGCTGATGCCACGAAAGAGCAAACTGATGTGGATTCATTTGCTGTGCTTGAGCCAAAAGCCGATGGTTTCCGCAATTACATGAAGACTCAATACACCATTTCGGCAGAGGAAATGCTGATTGATAAAGCACAATTGATGACGTTGACGGCACCTGAGATGACGGCTCTTGTGGGTGGCATGCGTGTCTTGAACACCAATTTTGCTCATTCCCTTCATGGCGTTTTCACGAAGCGTCCAGAGGTACTGACCAACGACTTCTTTGTCAACTTGCTTGATTTGGGTACGACTTGGAAAGCGACTTCAGACGCCCAAAACGTGTTTGAAGGTCGAGACCGCAAGACAGGTGAAGTGAAGTGGACAGGCACGCGCGTTGATTTGATATTTGGTTCGAATTCAGAGCTACGGGCTATTGCTGAAGTCTATGGCTGTGAAGATACGCAAAAGACATTCGTAAAGGATTTCGTAGCAGCTTGGAACAAGGTGATGAACCTTGACCGCTTCGACATCGCTTAATTTCAGAGATCTATTCGTTTAGGGTAAACAGATATCATCCCGAATCTTCTTGTTAGGAGGTTCGGGATTCTTTTTTGTGGGAAAGTCTCGTGTTTGAGCGTTTATACTGAGGGGGTACCCTTAGGTTATATTTAATCACCCTTAATTTGTAAATAAATTAAAGCTCCAGCGGCAACAGTCATTACTATCAGTGCTGTGAAACCAAGGATGTTTGTCGTGCGCCCGTTTACAAATTTGCCCATTATTTTTTTGTTGTTGGAAATGTGGAGAATGATGGCAATAAGTACAGGAGCCGTTAGACCGTACAGAATGGCGGTATAAATCAATGCTTTGATGGGCGAAATACCAATGTAGTTTAAGGATAAGCCAAGAATGAGTGATACGGCAATGATCGCATAAAAGGCTTTCGCTTCATGGAATTTTTTATCAAGCCCTTGTTCCCAACCAAACGTTTCAGCAAACATATAGGAAAGTGAACCGCTTAAGACTGGAATA
>JANMJN010000500.1:0-1934 GCA_031371355.1 Saprospiraceae bacterium | reverse complement strand
ATGCGCCATTCTCATCTTCTTCTGTTCCAACCTTTGTTTGCGCTGGCGTGACCGCAGGCGGCACATCAAGAGCTTCTTCAATCACTGTTCTTTCACCAGCCTTTATGGGTGCAAGCGATACTGAGGGGGGCACTTCGGGCTTTTCACTTGGCATACCCGTGAAACGACGAGTGGTTTGACGTACATCAAATGTTTTGTTCTTATAACGGTCGTCCCAAAGAGCATAAACGGCAGTTTTGAGCTGTTCGAGGAAATTTCTAAGCGTCAAACCCTTCAATTCAGGATTGTAAGACCATATAATAAGGAAGGAAATGATGAGCAAAATGAGTAAAAAAGTGCCAATCGCACCTACAAAATTCATCAACCATTCGCTTATAGAACGACCGAAATTGCCGCCCCAAGGAAAATTGGATTTATAAAAAAAGAAACCAAACAATATGGATAAACCTATCATCCAAGCCAAAGCATTGCGCAAACGGCTTGCAAACCGACTTAATGGAATGTCATTGATAATCCCCAAACCATATTGTAATAAGATATAAATCAAGAAAAACGATGGCAAACCAAACATCCAAAACACTAAAAAATGCGAGACAATCGCACCCAAGCGACCCAACCAATTGGACACTTCAATGTCTTGGAATATCAAATCCAACTCAAAATGGTTAACTTTATCTTGGTCAATTTGCCAAGTAAAAACATAGGAAAAACACGCAACGAAAAGGTAGGTTGCTAAAAACAAGAGCAGCACACCAATGAGTTTCGGTGTGCGTGGGTCATCGCCTATTATATTATTTTTGGATTTCGCCATGTCGAATTATCTCCTTTTAAAATTATAGTGTTCTATTCGTCAATGATTATATGTTTTTTTTTAAAAGCCATCAACAATTAAATAAAATGGACAGTTAATCACAAAAGTAGCATTTCCAATAGCTTCTTAATAAAAAATGCTTATTTTTTCAATTTTTTGTTGAAATAACTATGCTGTTTTTATATGACACAGCAAAATAATTATCACCCATTTTAGCTAAAAATACTGAGAGGTATTGTGCAGACGCAGCAATACCCCTCAGTATTTTTCATTGTCAAATATCAATAAACCGCTTCAACAATGCGCTTAATAGTCTTTACATCTCCCATTGTGTAATAGTGCAGACACGGTACGCCCGCTGCCTTCAGTTCTTTTGACTGTGCAATACACCATTCAATCCCAATTTCACGCACCGCATCGTCGTCTTTGGCTTTCATAACTTCATTCACAAAAACATCAGGCAAATTGATGAAAAACAGGCGCGGAATCCCCACCAACTGCGATTTTTTAGTAATCGGCTTCAACCCTGGCACTATTGGAACAGTGATACCTGCTTCCCGACAGGCTTTCACGTATTCAAAATATTTGGAATTATCAAAAAACATTTGCGTCACAATATAATTCGCTCCTGCTTCCACTTTTTGCTTTGCAAAATCCAAATCTGTTGCCAAATTGGGCGACTCAAAATGTTTTTCAGGATAACCTGCGATGCCAATACAAAAATTGGTTTTTGTACCTTTTGAAATATCGGGGTCAAGGTATTTGCCCTCATTCATATCACTCATTTGCTTCACGAGGTCTAAGGCGTAGGCATGACCATCCGGATGTGGGGCAAAATGCGATTCAAATTTGGCGGCATCCCCTCGCAAAGCGAGGACATTATTAATGTCCAAAAAATTGAGGTCAATCAAGGCATTTTCCGTTTCTTCCTTAGAAAAACCGCCACAAATCAAGTGCGGCACAGCGTCCACACCATAGCGATGCATGATAGCCGCACATATACCAACCGTACCCGGGCGTTTGCGAATAGCCGTTTTTTCGTAGTAGCCACTCGGTCTTCTGCGATAAATAAACTCCTCGCGGTGGTATGTGACATCAATAAACGGGGGCTTAAACTCCATCA
>JANMJN010000499.1:0-1732 GCA_031371355.1 Saprospiraceae bacterium | reverse complement strand
CTTAGTTTTGCATTATCTTTCATACCAAAACGAAAAATAATGACCATAAAACTCGCAAATATATCCGTCAAAAAAGGCACAACACCTATCCTAACCGACATCAATTTAGACATAAACCCAAGCGAAAACTGGGCGATTCTCGGTGAAAATGGCTCTGGAAAAACGACTTTGCTGCAACTTTTAGCGGGTAATACTGAGGGGGTAAATGGTCTTTGCGAAAGACACACTGGTTTAAAAACCGAACTCGTCGCCAGCAGTTTTAAAACAAACCGACTCGTCACCAAAGCCTATCAATACTATCAACAACGCTACACTGCCGACGGTGCTGCCCTTGCTCCAACGGTTTATGAAGTCGTCCAAAATCAAGTGAAGCCACTTAATACCGTTGATGAAAAATCGGTGACTTTACCACCCAAGCCCTATGCCGATAGTGCGATTAAAAAATGGACTAACATATTGAAAATCAACCATTTACTCTCTCACAGCATTGTCACCCTCTCAAATGGCGAAACCCGCCGTGTTCTCCTATTGATGGCTCTGCTCAAACAACCACATATACTGTTACTTGATAATCCATTTATAGGTTTAGATGTGGACAGCCGCCAAACGTTGCACTCTATTCTCAACCATATCACAACAATAGGCATTCAAATCGTCATCGTTTGTGCTGCCGCCGAAATACCTGAATGCATCACTCATGCTGTTGTTCTGAAAGAAGGAAAAATTGAAAATATACTGAGGGGGGTACAACTAACCCATCTCAAATCATCCAAAACCAATAACCCATCTCTAATAACGAATCACCAACTCGACCCAAATTTATTAACAAAAATTAAAGAAAAACCGACCTTCAACGACTTTGAATACGCAGTCCGTTTCCGCAATACCACCATTCAATATGGCACTGAAAAAGTCGTCAACAGCATCAATTGGGATGTCAAAAAAGGCGAAAGATGGGCGTTATTAGGTCCCAATGGTTCGGGTAAAAGTTCCTTATTGAGTTTGATAACAGCCGACAATCCACAAGGCTATCGCAACGATTTTGACCTTTTTGACCGCAAACGTGGCTCAGGCGAGAGTATTTGGCAGATTAAAAAACGCATCGGCTTCGTCTCTCCCGAATTACATCTATACGCAGATGCCCACAACCAAGTTTGGAAAATCATCGCATCGGGTCTTTTCGACGTAGCGGCATTGTACAAATCGCTCTCCGTCGCAGAAGCCCAAACAGTGGCGGATTATATCAAATTATTCAGTTTGGAAAACGTGAAAGACAAACTTTTATATCAACTGTCATCGGGTCAACAGCGATTGGTTTTTTTAGCCCGTGCTTTGGTCAAAAATCCGCCACTTTTGATTTTAGATGAACCTTGCCAAGGGCTCGACCAAGAACATATCGCCTATTTCAGAGAATTGATCAATGAATTAGTCGTATCAATGGACAAGACCTTAATTTATGTCACACACTACGAATCGGAAATCCCCGCATGTGTCAATCAAGTTTTCAGGATTGAAAAGGGCAAAAAAGTTTAATATACATGTTACATCATCAACAAATTCACGTCTAATATTTCATAAGAATAATATGTTCTTATATTAAAAATTAAAGTACTTTTGTGAATCAATTTTGTTTGGTGAAAATTGCCCTTATACATACTCAAATATTCCCCAAAATGGGGAATATTTTGCACAATACATGGTAAAAAAACATGGTATTGTTTTTGTATAATAT
>JANMJN010000484.1:0-3138 GCA_031371355.1 Saprospiraceae bacterium | reverse complement strand
CTTTCGGTGAGCATATTGGTGACAATGATGGGTTTCAAGCTATTGAAATGCAATAAAGTCAGCCCCATTTTTTGTTCAACTACACGACTTATTTTATCAAAAGCTTTAGGCTTTATCAAATCTGAAAGTTGCAAACCGTTGGTCAAAGAAAGCGTAAAATCTGTTTGGTTTTGAATATCATCGAGGTTAAATTCAGTTGCAAACGCTTCACATTTCAGGATTTTTTCATAAAATAAATGCTCAAATTGAAAAGCCCTGGCATCGCGAACATGCATCGTACCGATGATATATGAAGGCATTTCTACCCCCTCAGTAAAAGGTGGTTTAATTTGCCAAATAAGTGAGTTTTTGTTTTTTTTCATAAAGAGATGAATAAAGAATTAACCATTTATACCGCTTTAAAGGCATGTAAAGAATTGATTTTCAATCAATGACAAACGCCACATTTCTGTAATAGAAACGTGGCGCAGTCAATTAGGAATAATATTTTTATCGAGTAATTACTCATATTTAAACGGCAAAACCTTCGAGTCTTTCACCGTTGACAAAGTCATTAAGGTTTTCAAACGCTCGATTTCTTCAATTTGAGACAGCGTTTTGAACAACAATTGTTCGTAAGTTGGAATATCTTTACAAACGATTTTGATAAGGAAATCCGCCTCACCCGTGATGATATAACACTCTGTTATCTCGTCAATTTCCTTGATTTTATCGAGGAAGTTATTTAAAGCATTGTCTTTTTGCCAAGCTAAAGAAACGAGGACGAATGTCTTGACATTCAAACCAATTTCTTGAGGGTTGACAGCAGCATGATAGCTTAGGACAACATTAGTACTTTCCAATTTTTTCACGCGCTCGAGTGTTGGAGCGGGTGAAAGACCAATTTTTTTTGAAAGGTCGAGGTTTGTGATTTTAGAATTCTCTTGCAATATTTTGAGAATCTTTAAATCGATTGGGTCAAATTTATCTGTCATAATTTAGCGAAATTTAATTTTGCGTGATTGCTGATGCTTATCTGTTAAAGCGCTGCAAGGTAAAACAAGTAAAAATAAAATACAAGTATTTTCACAAAAAACCTAAATATATTTTACAAAAAACGTTTTTACACAATTAAACAGGAACTTAGTTTATTTTTTAATCGAACTACTATAAAGACTTCGAAACAAAATTTGGTCACAGTTTAAAATAATATTCTTATAACAAACCAATAAGCGTTTAGTTTACCAAATAAAACTTCATTTTAAATCCACTAACTTCTGAATTGTTTGGTTAAGGTTTTCTATGAGACGCGATTGCTCTGTAATTGTGCTTTTTAAACTGTTCATGTCTTCATAAAGCAAGTGTTGAATCCGATTAGGTGCAGGTAAAAATGGACTAATTTTGGCGCGAACATACCAAATTTCTCTAATCATACTGAGGGGTATCTCGTAAGGTTCATAGAACTTATTGTCACAATGTACCTCTATCAACTTGTTGGTTTTCAACTGATTGTAAACACGCCGCACAACAATATCGTCGTGTGTAACAATAACATACACATAGCTGTCCTTCATACCCAATTCCCAAAGAGTCGGCTCGATATAGCTACAAACAATTTTATCGCCTTCAAAAAGCGTCGGTTCCATCGAATCTCCTGCTACATCAAAACTCCGATGTGTACCGACTTTATATTTATAGTCTGGCAATGTAAAATTGGGCAAATCTTGAATAAATTTGGGGTTATTCAATTCACTGGCATATGAAGTTTGTGCCGGCACAGGCACATGTACGATGCGCTCTTCATTGGCAATATCGGTCATAACCGTCAAAATATGTAGGCTTTTGTTGTTTTCTTCTGTCAAAAACATCGCTCCTTCACCCGAAAACAAATAGTAAGGATTGAATTTGAATGTCTCGACGGACTTACGGAGCACTTCAATCGTCACGTCACGACGACCTTTCAAAATCTCACTTAAACTTTGAGGTAAATAATCAATGTCCACAGCAAACTGACGGCTGCTTTTGATGGTCTTGTTTTCTCTTAGTTTATTATGACATTTAATAAATCGTTGCGTAATGATGCTGACAGTATTCATAAAGTAGGTGTATTTTTAATCCAACACGAAAATAGAAAATATTATCAAATTGCGAACACTTTATTTGCATTTCTATTTGAATTAGTGATATTTTTGAAGTAGTTGAATTGATTTGGTGGTTTTTCTATTTATTTCAATATGATTACTCAAACATAGGTCAACACATCATTAGTATATTGGAAGGCAATGAGTTCGATGCTAATTCAGTTGTAAAGAATTACTTTACAACTGCCCCTGACGGGCAGGATTATACTGTGACATTTTACTTGTTGGATATGATATTAGCCTTAGGATAAACAGAATTTTGAGGATATTGTAAAACAAGTCAGAAATAGAATGATATTTGACAAAGCGGATGAATAGTGTTTTGAAGCCCCCTCAGTATTTTTCAAGAAATGAGGCCCAAACGCCACAACAATTGACGCTCAATAATTCTATCGGGATGGTTAATTTGGAAGATTTTGATAGTCGCTTCGCCAATATCCGTTTTAGGAGAAATCAAACCAGAATTGTCTGTTTCAAAATGGTCGTTCCATTTGTCGAGTCTTGGGTGAAAGAAACGAGTAAGAATAAGTGAAACTGTCAGATAAGTACCTAAATCAGTGCCTTTATAGCGGTTACAATCAGGACAAGCATTTGCAAGGTTTGCAAGAATTGTTTTCCCTCCATGTTTACGGCTAATAATATGGTCAACTTGAAAACCATAGTACGAATCAAGACTCGGAATATGGCAATATTCGCAACAATAGTTAGCCCGTTTTGCTGAGGCTAACCTAAGCGATGCGGGTATTTTTTTTGCTCATAATCCAGCTAATTGTAAACGAGCATGTGCTTTTGCTAAACGGATAAGTCGTTCCAAGACCAAAAAATGGTCAAGTTCGTCTTTTTCAGTAGCAGATAGACCACGTTCTTTTTCTTTTTCTACAAGGCTTTCCAATCGCTCTGTCGCAGCCTGTGGTGCACGCATCTCCAAAACTTTGGCAGGATTCATAGCTGCAATTGTCTCCGCGATATGGTCATAAATTGTTTGAACTGTCATTTTTTAATTGATATTTTGTACAAA
>JANMJN010000469.1:0-1765 GCA_031371355.1 Saprospiraceae bacterium | reverse complement strand
GTTATAAAAGCCAGAATAGTGACTATTGATTTCATATTTTATGATTTAAAAAGTTATTCACAAACTTAGATAATTATTTAGAAATAATGGTAGTTAGCACCAATTGAAAAAAAGCCTCTCCTATTTATTACATAACTTATTGATTTTCAAATCATTCGACTTTGAAAATATGTACCCCCCCCTCAGTATTTTAGCATGAAAACAAGACCAATACAATGAAAAAATATGTTTTTAGGTCTTCTATTGCTTAAAATGAAAACCATAGCTTTGTCAAAATTATCATAAATATACTCAGAGAATGGACTTTAAACTATTACTCAAACATCTTCATCAGACCCATGATTTTATGCAAAATCGGGCATCTGCGATTGTCAATCAAAGCCATACCTTACGCAATTGGCTCTATGGATTTTACATCGTTGAATACGAACAAAATGGAGAAGATTATGCTCAATACGGTTCGCGTTTACTTTATCGGCTTTCTGATGAATTGAAAAAAGGCGGCATAAAAGGCATTTCATATACCAATTTGACGCTTTTTCGCAAGTTTTACTTGTATTATCCTCAAATAGGGATTGTTATTAGAGAGATTGTGGGCTTAGATGCAGCGCAAAAATTTCTCATGCGAAATCTTCAGACGCCGTCTGAAGATTTCGAAACTGCGCAAATGTTACCACCTGATTTACTATTATCAAAGTTATCGTTTTCTCATTTTGTTGAATTGCTAAAAGTGGAAGAACCCGTAAAACGACTTTTCTATGAAGTAGAAACAATTAAAGGAAATTGGACTCGCCTTGACGTAAAACGTCAAATTGGTTCTTTACTTTATGAGCGTACGGGTTTATCGCAAAAAAAAGAAGCACTCATAGCCCAAATTGAACGAGGTCATTCAAACATGACTTTGGCAGACATTATCCGCGACCCTTACATGTTTGAATTTTCGGGATTAAAAACAGGGGAAGTTTTCCCTGAAAAAGACTTAGAAAAAGCTTTGCTCGACCATTTACAAGAGTTTTTGTTGGAATTGGGTACAGGTTTTTGTTTCGAAGCTCGTCAAAAGAATTTTCTAATTGACAACCGACGCTATAAGGTTGATTTATTGTTTTATCATCGTATTCTAAAATGTCATGTTATGATTGACCTAAAAACGCATGAATTTACACATGAAGATGCAGGTCAAATGAATTTTTATTTGAATTATCACATTGACAACGAAATGCAAGAAGGCGATAATCCGCCTATTGGTATCGTCCTTTGTACAGTCAAAAACGATACAGTTGTCCGCTATGCCACAGGTGCATTAGATAATCAGATTTTTGTTTCAAAATATATGCTTCAATTGCCCAATGAAACAACTTTATTGAATTTTATAAATAAAGAAAAACGACATCTTTTGGAAGGTAGCAAAGCGACCAAGAAGCGTAAGTGACCCCCTCAGTATAAATGCACTTTACAACCCATAAATCAAGCATTTTGACCAAAAGAGCAGAGGTTTCTAAAATAAAATTTTACTTTTAACACTCATCGCAATTAAAAAGTATTAAAAATGAAAAACACACTTTTGTTTCTTTTCTCAATGGGCATAACATCGCTTTGCGCTCAAAATCTCTCCGAAGTTCAAGCTCAAATCATTCATTGGGACAGCTTAACCGCTAAAACTGAAAATGGTCGCACCCGAAGGCTGCTTGTAGAAGGCACGACGACACACCTTAAATATTTTAGGGTTCATGCCACAACCATTGAGGCAGGCACCGCTCCCAATCCA
>JANMJN010000468.1:0-3060 GCA_031371355.1 Saprospiraceae bacterium | reverse complement strand
GCCGAGACGACAACATGCAGACGTGAATTTTTGCTTCATTACTTTGGAGAAAAGTTTATTTGCGACCGTAAAGGAATGTGCGACAACTGCCGCCACCCGCGCCCTACGGTTGATGTGCAAGACGAAATGGCTACTGCTTTGGTAGCCATAGAATCACTTGGGGAGCAATTTACTTTGAAAACGATTATTGATTTCATTCTCGGGAACGAGACGAAGGAAATGAAAGATTTTAAATATACAAAGAACGAACTATTTGGTTGTGGCAAAGCAAAAAGTGAAGTCTTTTGGCAATCTGTTGTGCGCAACGGGATGCTGAGTAACTTGATTTACAAGGAGATAGAACAATACGGTGTTATTCACCTCACCGATGAAGGTCGAGCGTTTATTGAAAAGCCGCATGAGATGAAAATTACGCTCAACCACAATTTTGAAGATACATCGATTGACCCAGATGAAATGCAAGCAAAACCAGCTGCCCTCGATACTTTGTTGTTGAAATTGCTTAAAGATCTGCGTAAATCGGAGGCGAAAAAGAAAAATGTTCCGCCTTATGTCATTTTCCAAGACCCAAGTCTCGAAGATATGGCGACGCTGTATCCGATTGATATTGAAGAAATGACAAAAGTGCAAGGCATTTCATCAGGTAAAGCACTAAAATTTGGCAAACCTTTCATGGCTTTGATTGCTAAATACGTAGAAGAAAACGAAATTGACCGCCCACAGGATTTTGTTATCAAGCAAGTTGCCAATCAATCGAAGACAAAAGTTGCCATTATCAAAGGTATTGACCGCAAAATTCCACTAAACGAATTGGCACGCCAGAATCAGTTGACGCTCGATGAATTGATGAATGAACTTTATGTCATTGTCCTGTCGGGAACAAAACTGAACTTAGATTATTCTATCGTAGATGTGATTGACGAATATGTCCAAGACGAAATATATGAATATTTTTTGAAATCGGAAACGGACGATCCTTCTATCGCTTATAAAGTTCTGAAAGAAGAAGACGATGAAATCACATATGATGAAATCTGTTTGATACGCTTGAAGTTTTTGTCTGAAATGGCAAATTAAGTCGGTTCTTATTTTTCTATTGCAAATCCTCATGGTTAAAGCATTGTTTATCAATGTTTTAGTTATGGGGATTTGCAGTTTTATGTAGAAAGAAATTCCTAACATTTACATCATGTAGCCGTTCAATTTGCTTAAGAAGTTGACGTTTCAGAACCAAAACCCTACTTTTGCACCTCGAAACGCCCCCCTCAGTATTTTTTCAATAAATCACCCTTTTATGTTAGATATTTTAATCGAAGAATTACCAAAAATTGAACTTATTGACATGCCACATTCGCAAAAACAAATCTTAAAAAGCCAACGATTGGATAATCTGCGCTACGAAATTCGAGGTCCTATTTATGAAAGGGCTTTGTATTTGCAGCAACAAGGTTTTAAAATTACTAATCTGAACATCGGCAACCCTGCCGCCTTTGGTTTTGATGCACCTGATGAGATTGTACACGACATTATTGCCAATATCCGTGATGCACAAGGTTATGCTGATTCGCGTGGTTTGTTTGCCGCCCGTAAAGCGGTGCAACATTATTATCAAACAGTGGGTGTCAGAAATACGCAAATTGAGGACGTTTTTATCGGCAATGGCGTCAGCGAACTCATTGTCATGTGTATGCAAGGACTTATCAATAATGGCGATGAAGTGCTTGTACCAACACCTGATTATCCACTTTGGACGGCTGCTGTTGGGCTTTGTGGCGGTAAAGCAGTGCATTATATGTGCGATGAAGGCAGTGATTGGAATCCTGATTTGAAGGATTTGGAATCAAAAATAACGAGTCGCACTAAGGCTTTGGTACTCATCAATCCGAATAATCCCACAGGTGCGGTTTATGAAAAGGAGATAGTAGAACGCTTCGTAAAGATTGCTGAAAAGCATCAATTAATCCTTTTTTCTGACGAAATCTACGATAAAATCCTTTATGATGGTGCACGGCATCATTCTGTTGCACCTTTGGTTCAAGACACTTTAGCCATTGTTATGGGTGGTTTGTCCAAAAACTATCGGGCAGCCGGTTTTCGTGGTGGCTGGATGATTATGTGCGGTGCAAAACATCGTGCTAAATCATATATAGAGGGTTTAACGCTTTTGGCTTCCATGCGTTTATGTGCCAACGTCATGGCGCAGTTTGGCGTTCAAACAGCTTTAGGTGGTTATCAAAGTATCAATGATTTGGTGATACCAACAGGGCGTTTGTATAAGCAAATGGAGCTGTGTTACGATAAATTATTAACGATACCTGGCATCAGTTGTGTCCGTCCAAAAGGGGCATTGTATTGTTTTCCAAAAATTGACTTGAAAAAATTTGATTTTGAAGACGATGACGAATTTATTTTAGGTCTTTTAGAAGAAAAACATATCCTTGTTGTGGCGGGTAATGGCTTTAATTATCCAACAAAAGACCATTTTCGAATTGTCTTTTTGCCGCCAACTGAAATGTTAGGAACGGCAATGGATGGCATTGCCGATTTTCTTCAAACTCGATGGGCATAAGCCAGTTTTATTTTCTCAATATTATTAACTAAAGATTAACAAGGCGTAGGTGACCCCTCAGTAAAAATTCGGTCTTAAGCCTGTTATCTTCGTTTTGCTTTTCGTAAGAGAAGTAACATCATGTAAAAATATTTATTAATAAATTCAATTATCATCAACAATGAAGAAATTTTTGGCTATCGCTGCGATGTTCGCATTTGTCACATTTGCAAGTGCACAAACTCAACCTGCTACTGCAACAACTGCAAAAGCACCAAAAGCAAAAAAAGCAGCAAAGGCAGCTACAACACCAGCTACTGCATCTACGGATAAGGTTGCAAAAGCACCAAAAGCACCAAAAGCACCAAAGGCGGCTAAGACGACTGCAACTGACGCTACTGCTGATAAGGCTGTAAAAGCACCAAAGGCACCGAAAGCACCAAAGGCGGCTAAGACGACTGCAACTGACGCTACTGCTGATAAGGCTGTAAAAGCACCAAAGGCACCGAAAG
>JANMJN010000447.1:0-2111 GCA_031371355.1 Saprospiraceae bacterium | reverse complement strand
TAAGTCGTTAAACCTTAACCCCCTCAGTATAAACCAGAATCAACCCTTATTTCAAGTCAAAAAACACACTTTTAAATGAAAAAATTTGTTTTTACCTCTATAACAATATTTTTTAGTGCTTGTCAAACAGGTATTCCGTTGACTATTGAGCCGCCTAAAAATAACAATACCTACAATGTCGAATACCTATTTGAACACGAAGGTTGTAAGGTCTATCGGTTTAGAGACCAAGGACAATATGTTTATTTTACGAATTTCAAAGGGGAAACCATCGTTCCCAGAGATTCAATACCTGCAATTCGTAACGCAACAAACATGAAAAAACAATAAAATACTGAGGGGTACATTTTTGTAAATTTTATAAACTATAACAATGAAAAAAATATCAATCACTACTATCTGCAATCTTTTGATTTTCCATCTTTTAAATGCACAATCGGCAACACCTGTCAATCCCAATCGTGGTATGGGCATGAACGTTGTTATCATGGTCATCGCCATCATATTTACAGGCATTGTTTTGTATTTAATTAGTATTGATAGAAAAGTAAGTAAATTAGAAAAAGAACTGAATAACCAATAACAATTCAACCAATAACAATTTATTTCTAACCAAATTATTAAAATCAAATCAAATTAAAAATGAGCCACGCACCAAATTTATTTTTTGAGAGCGTCAATCAGAACTTTGCCAAGGCAGCTCCTTTTACGGACTTACCCAAAGGCGTTCTTGACCAAATTAAAGCTTGTAACACAGTTTTGAGGATTCGTTTCCCAGTTCGAATCGGCGATGATGTGGAGGTTTTTGAAGCCTATCGCGCCCAACACAGCCATCACCGTATGCCCACAAAAGGCGGTATTCGTTATGCTATGACTGTTGACCAAGAAGAAGTTATGGCACTCGCAGCCCTAATGACTTACAAATGCGCCCTTGTTGATGTGCCTTTCGGCGGTGCAAAAGGCGGTGTCAAAATCAATCCTAAAAACTATTCGGTTGACCAATTGGAGCGTATCACGCGCCGCTACACCTACGAATTGGTTAATCACAGTATGATTGGACCAGGCAAAGACGTTCCCGCGCCCGATTACAGCACCAGTTCACGCGAAATGGCTTGGATTCTCGACACTTACTTATCCATGAATCACGGCGAATTGGACGCCATCGCTTGTGTTACGGGCAAACCTGTTAATATGAACGGCATCAAAGGACGTGATGAAGCAACTGGACGCGGCGTTTATTACGGCATCCGCGAGATGGTCAGCATCAAAGAAGACATGGACAAATTGGGCTTGACAACGGGAATGAAGGACAAAAGAATCGTTGTTCAAGGTCTCGGTAACGTGGGTTTTCACTCTTCTCGCATTTGCCAATTGGAAGGTGAATCGAAAATCATTGGTGTAGCTGAATATGAAGGCTCCATTTATAATCCCGATGGTTTTGATATTGATGCCCTCATTGCCCACCGTAAGGCACATGGGACGATTATGACTTTCCCAGGCGCGCAACCGCTTGCGACACGCATGGATGCTTTGGAGTTGGAATGTGATATTTTGATTCCAGCGGCTCTTGAAAATCAAATTACGATGGACAATGTCGCTAATATCAAGGCAAAAATCATTGCCGAAGCCGCCAATGGTCCTGTTTCCGCAGAAGCCAGTTCTTATTTGGCAGCAAAAGGCGTTTGGATTATTCCTGATATGTACATCAATGCAGGCGGTGTAACGGTTTCATATTTTGAGTGGTTGAAAAACTTATCTCATGTCCGTTTTGGACGTTTGACGAAGCGTTTTGAGCATAATGCTTACGATAATATTGTCAGTGCCATTCAAAAATACACCAATTCGCCCGTTAGTGACCGCGATAGAGCGATGTTGACACGCGGACCAGACGAGATTGACCTCGTCCGTTCAGGTCTGGAAGAAACGATGATTACTGCTTATCACACCATACGTGACCAATGGCTTGCCGACCCGCGTATCGAGGATATGAGAACAGCGGCATTTGTCGTCGCCATCAAAAAAGTGGGCAGTGATTACGCACAATTAGGTATTTTCCCTTAGTCGGTATTCGGGTATTCGGTATTTGGTATTCGGGAACTCGTGACTCGTAT
>JANMJN010000494.1:0-3894 GCA_031371355.1 Saprospiraceae bacterium | reverse complement strand
CCCTAAAAAACACTTTAAACGGTTTTAAACACCCCTTAAACCCTCTTTTACTAGGACTCGTCGAATGCCATTTGACAGTCTGTAACTTTACCCTCTATCTTTGCATCATATTAGCAACAAAAGAGATTGCGAGCGTTTATGAAAGCATAAAAGCAATTAGAAAGAAAGGAAAGAAAAATTTTAGGATTCAAATGAACCAAATTTAGTTCTGAATAGTTATATTTCTTTATTCTAAAAACGAATAAAAATAAAAATAAAAAACTTTGCATAAAATAATATTTTTAAAAGCCGTTTTGGCAAACATTAAATCATTCACTCAATTGTTTAACAAAATTTAATTTTTTAAAATCATGAAAAAGTCATTATTTGCAATTTTAGCACTTGTTGCTACCTTATTTACAACCACGTTATCAGCAAACGTTATCGAAAACACATTCGATTTGGCAGGTACCACTGTTAAAATTTCTGCGGCTCAGAAAGGCATCATCGTCAATCTCGGCAGTGTTCAGAGGGAAACAGTTTCCATCGTTATCAAAGATGCCGACGAAAACATTTTGATCAATGAATTGGTCAAAGAAACAGCCAATTTCGTAAAACGTTACAATATGTCGCAAATGCCAAACGGGGCATATACGCTAACGGTGACAAAAAAAACGAGCCGCACAGTTCAACCGTTTGAAATTACCAAAGGCGGTTTGACGATTACGGAACTCGAAAAGAAAGAGAAATTTATCCCTGTTGTGAGTTACCAAAATAACAAATTGGATGTCAATGTCCTTTTGGGCAAGTACAGCAATATCTCTGTGACGATAATGGACAACGAAGGACGTAAAGTTACGACAGACAAAAACTACGTGGTTTTGGACTTACACAAACGTTACAACTTGTCTGATTTACCAAATGGCGCGTATATCGTAGAAGTCATGGCTGGCGACGAAACGTTTTATCAAACGATTGTGAAGTAAGTCTTTCGGTTTTACGATAAAAAAAAGCCTGATGCGTTCGCGTCAGGCTTTTTTTTTGAAGAGCCAATAGGGAAGGTGTGGGAGAAAATAAGGTATTCACCCGCAAAATCACCCAAAAAGGATATATTTGCTTCAAAAAAATGCGCATGAAAAACCAACAAACCGCCTTTCTTTTATATCTCGTCATACCCCTCAGTATTTGGGCATCAAACAACAGCATTGGGGCTCAAAACAGCACTGCTTTATCTTGGTGGAAACCTTCGGACAGTGCATTTCCAGTCGTTGAAGGACAAATGTGGTCGAGCGAAATGTCCGATTCCTTGTTCCGTTTGCCGCCACGTGCCGAGCCTTTGGTACGCAAACCTGTTTGGAATTTATCGAAAAACAGTGCGGGTTTGTCCATTCGTTTTGTGAGCGATGCGCCGCAAATTGTGGTCAGATACAAGGTGTCGGGCAATGTCGCTATGTCGCACATGCCCGCAACGGGTGTGAGTGGTGTGGATTTATACGCCATTGACAGCGATGGCACGTGGCATTTTTGCACAGGAAAATACAGTTTTAAAGATACCATTTCTTACAATTTTGACAAACTAAAAACCAACGACAAGTACCACAAATTGGGTCGTGAATACCGTCTCTATCTGCCTTTGTACAATACCGTCAGAGATTTAGAAATTGGTGTGCCGACAGGCAGTGACTTTACGCCTTTGGCAAAAATGAGTGAAAAACCGATTGTTATTTATGGTACATCCATCGCACAAGGGGCTTGTGCCTCACGCCCGGGCATGGCTTGGACGAATATTTTAGCCCGTAAATTCGATCGTCCTGTTATCAATTTAGCTTTTTCTGGCAATGGGCAGTTGGAAAAAGAACTCATTGATTTGATTAACGAAATTGATGCAAAAGTTTATATTTTGGATTGTTTGCCCAATTTGACAGGCGCACGATTTGGCGATGCCGAATTGCAAAAACGCATCATGGAATCCGTCAAAAGTATTCGTTTGCAACATCCGACAACGCCTATTTTATTGACCGAACATGCGGGTTATACTGAGGGGTATCTCATGCCAGAAAGACAAAAGCTGTTTGAAGATGCCAATCAAAGTTTGCGAGAAGCGTTTGCAAAACTGCAAAAAGAAGGCGTTTCTGCGCTGTTTACCTTGAAAATTGATGAAATCGGCTTGGATTTAGATGCTATGGTAGATGGTACGCACCCCAATGATTACGGCATGATGCGTTATGCAGATGGGTATGAAAAGAAATTAAGAGAGATACTCCATGAGCCAAAAGGCACCCTCATCACACAAATACCCACGCGCCAAAATAGAGAACCTGGCAGCTATAATTGGGAAGCCCGACACTACGAAATGATTGCTTTGAACAAAACAGAACCGACAAAAGTGCTGATGATTGGCAACTCCATTACGCATAATTGGGGCGGAAAACCGTTTAATAATCGCATACGCGGCGCAGAGTCATGGCAAAAGTATCTTGAACCACTGCAAGCCCGCAATTTTGGTTTTGGTTGGGATAGAGTTGAAAACGTCCTGTGGCGAGTTTATCACGACGAATTGGAAGGCATAACGCCTGAAAAAATTGTTCTCAATATTGGCACAAACAACTTGTTGATTAATACCGATGAAGACATTATCAGCGGTTTGAAACTGTTGATTGAAGTCCTAAAAATAAGGCAACCACAAGCGAAAATCTATCTTTTAGGACTGTATCCCCGTCGCGCACAAGAGGCACGTATTGTTACTTTGAATAGGAGTTTTCAAAACCTCGCAGGGTCAAATGGTGCGCAATATGCTGATATTGGGACTGATTTGTTGTTAAAAACAGGTCAAATTGATGAAAAACTGTTTTCAGATGGTTTACACCCAAATACTGAGGGGTATGAAATATTGGGTAAGGCTTTGGTTGCCATTTTGAAAAAATAATGATTAGATTTGTCTTGATTTTTTTTATAGTTTTTTTAGACCACAGATGACACTGATTTGACTGATTTACACTGTTTTTTTAAGTTCCTTACAGGAAAACAGTGTAAATCAGTTCATCAGTGTCATCTGTGGTCTAAAAAAAACAATCACAATTTTTAAATAACAACAATGTACAAACAGCCTTGCGTCTTTTTAAGCCTTGTCTTTTTAACCTTTTTGGCTCATGCACAAATTGACCCAACCAAAATTGATATTGTGCGGGACAAATATGGTGTACCGCATATTTTCGCTAAAACGGATCCCGAAGTGGCTTACGGTTTGGCTTATGCGCATTCGGAAGATGATTTTGCGACGATCCAACAAGTCATGATGAGTGGTAAAGGACTTTTGGGTCAATATTATGGCAAAAAAGGGGTTTCGATTGATTATTTCGTTCATTTGTTGCGTATTCCAGAGTTGATTGAAGAGCGATATGATCGTGATTTGAGTCCAGATTTTAAAAAATTATTAGAAGGTTATTGCGCGGGCTTGAACGCTTATGCCGCTAAACACCCGCAAGAAGTCTTGCTGAAGAAGGCTTTTCCTGCAACACCGAAAGATATGATGCAAACGATTATGTTACAATTATGTGTCGTTTCGGGTGCAGACAAGGCGTTGTTGTCTATTTTTAATGGCAAAGTGCCGCTTTTAGAGAATTACAAAACGGGTGGTAGCAATGCCTTTGCCTTCAACAGTCACAAAACGGCAGACGGTCAGGTGTATCTCGACATCAATGCACATCAGCCCTTAGAAGGTATGGTGGCGTTTTACGAAGCGCATTTGTGTAGTGAAGAAGGTTGGAATATTTTGGGTGCCAATTTCCCAGGTGCGCCTTGTATTTTGCATGGATGTAATGAAAATTTAGGGTGGGCGCATACAGTCAACAATCCCGATAAATATGATATTTATCAATTGGATATAAACCCGACGAATAAACTGCAATACAAATT
>JANMJN010000441.1:0-1698 GCA_031371355.1 Saprospiraceae bacterium | reverse complement strand
GACTGCCACACACATCTGTCGCACCAGAGCGGGAAGAATTATTATGAAAGAATATTTAAAGAAACGCCTGTCGATCTTGCTGTAATCGCACATATATATACAAAGAAAACACTGGAAGCAGGATTTACCATGGTGCGTGATCTTGGTTCATCGGATCTCATTGATGTCTCACTTCGCAATGCAATCAACAAAGGGCTGGTTTCTGGTCCACGCATTTTTACAGCAGGAAAAACGATTGCAACAACCGGTGGTCATGGCGACCCGACAAATGGTTGGCGACCCGATGTATCGTTTCCTGAAAACTTTGACGATGGCGTTATCAATTCGCCCGAAGAAGCGCGACGTGCTGTCCGCCAACGCTACAAAGACGGGTCTGATTGGATAAAAATCACTGCAACGGGCGGCGTTTTGAGCATCGCTAAAAACGGAAAAGCACCTCAATTTATGCAAGAAGAAGCCGATGCCATTGTGAAAACAGCCAATGATTACGGCTTTCGTGTAGCCGCACATGCACACGGGGCGGAAGGTATGAAACGCGCGCTGAGGGCTGGTGTCACAACGATTGAACACGGCACATTTATGGACGACGAAGCGATTGAACTGTTCAAAAAGTCAGGGGCATACCTTGTTCCAACGATTATTGCTGGCAAATCAACAGCCGATTCGGCAAAAATACCCGGTTATTATCATCCTTTGGTGACAGCAAAAGCTTTGGAAACGGGTCAATACATCCAAGCAACTTTTGCAAAAGCCTACAAAGCAGGTGTCAAAATCGCTTTTGGGACAGACGCAGGTGTGTTCAAACATGGCTTAAATGCCAAAGAGTTTCAATATATGACCGAAGCGGGTATGCCCGTCATGGAAGCTATTCAATCTGCAACAATCGTCGCTGCAACGGTTTTGGATATGAAGTCTGAACTCGGTAGCATCGAAGTGGGCAAATTTGCAGACATCATTGCCACCGAAAGCGACCCCCTCAGTAATGTCGCTACTATGATGATGGTGACATTTGTGATGAAAGATGGGAAAATTTATAAGCAATAAGATATGGCTCAAAACCTCTCTGTTATCGTCCTCGCTGCAGGTTTATCTAATCGGATGGGAACCGAGAATAAATTGTTATTGTCGTTTCAAGGCAAAACCATCCTTGAAACGACAATTTCTAATATTCTTTCAGCCAATATTGGAGAAGTGATTGTTGTTGTCGGGCATGAAGCAGAACGAGTAAAAGAGGTTTTAAAAAACAGTTTTCCCGATTTAAAAATTGTCCAAAACCCCTATTTTGAAAAAGGCATGACGACTTCAATACAAGCGGGTGTTCGTGCAGCAAAAAATACTGAGGGGTATGCCATTTGTTTATCAGACATGATTTTGATTGAACCCAAAGAATATCAGTTACTCGCAGAGCAGTTTTTAATTGCGCATGAAAATGATAAAAAGACTATAATTCAACCTATTTTCAAGGAAGAAAGAGGCAATCCAGTCATTTTTTCTAGTTTTTATAAAATTGCTATTTTAGAAACTGAAGATACTGAGGGGTGTCGTTCTGTCGTGCAAGAGCATAAAAAACATATCAAATTAGTCGAAATGCCGACCCGTCATGTTTTACAAGACGTGGATTATAAGGAGGATTATGAGCGATTAAACCAAAACCTTATCTGACACCCATTTCGCCAAAGTCTGCACCCAAAGCGGATG
>JANMJN010000436.1:0-3879 GCA_031371355.1 Saprospiraceae bacterium | reverse complement strand
TTTATAAATCAATTTCATTTTTGTAATAAGAACCCAACCGTTAGGCAATTTATCTTCAAAGACATTGCGTACTTCGTGGCATATTAGGGAATTGCCGCGTACTTCGCCATCTAGTAAGGCTTTTGAGATATATTTTTTGCTGCCAATTTTCAGAACGGTGGTCGAATAACCAACTATTTTCCTGCCTTTTTGAGTGATTAATATTTCATAATCAAATTCTTCTTGATAACCTTCGCCAAAGTCAACAGATGCTTTTCCTTGCCAGATTCCATTAAAATCCGTTTTTTGAGATAATACTGAGGGGGCGGAAGTAAAACTGAAATGGATAACACTAAAAATGGTAAGCAAAAAAAAATTTAAGCCTAAATGTCTTTGATGGGATAATTTGTGTTTAGTCGTTCTCATATTATGTTATTTTTATAATGATTAATTGCAAAGATTCTCTTAAGTCGTTTAATTGACAAAATTATGCCAAATCTCATCCAAAATCAACTCAAACAGTGTTAACGACATCAAACTCGGGGTGGTTTTCTCTCCAATATCAGTCTTCCACCTGTTTTGTCACTACATTCGTATAGCCCCTCGAGGGTATGATAGTTAGATTTATTCTTATAAATTAATTCCATTTTTGAAAAAGGTATCCAACCAGAATTTGGCAATTTATCCTCATATACATTATGCGTCTCACGGCATTTTAGAAAATTACCATTGACTTCTCCTTCAATGGCTGCTTTTGCAACGTATTTTTTATTTCCAATTGTTAAAATCGTCGTAGAAAAGCCTTCCACTTTCTTATCTTTTTGAGTCAAAACCAATTCGTATTCAAACTCTTCACGGTAGCCAAATCCAAAATCAACAGTGGCTTTTCCTTGCCAAATGCCAGAATATTTTGCTTTTTGCGCCAATACTGAGGGGGGGTATGAAAACACAAATGGACTAAAAGTAAAGAATAGCACTATCATTAGTTTTGCACTAAAACCATGAAAGACTTGATTTGGATAGCAAAAGGTTAATTTGTGTTTAGGCGATTTCATCTTAATTTTTTTGATTTCTTAGTTAAAAATGAGTGATTCTAAGAATTAATTGAAAAATCACGTATTTGTATTTTGGAATTTGAAATCATAAATTTCCCTAAACACGCGGAGGCTTGCGTTTTAATGAAACACGTCCTGGAATACAATTGCGATTCGAACCAGTTGCGCCTTCCCAGATACCTTCAAGTGTTGGTTCATTATTTGTATTTTTATATATCAATTCTACTTTTTTGATACACCATTCAGCATCTGGAATAGGGTCTGATGACACAATTTTTGTCTCTACATATTTCAAGTAGCTGCTTTTGAATTTACCAACCAATTCCATTTTAGCATTGTAAGTACGAGTATCATCGGTAGCTCTAACAATACTGATACCTGTTATGTCTCTACCATTTTGCATAAGAATGACTTCGATTTGGAACATAACCCGTTTACCATAGCCTTCGTCTCGGGAAATCGTGCCTTCCCAATATCCTGAAATATCCGTTTCTTTTGCTGGTTTTTTGTTCATTTCTTGAACCACCACAGTGCTCTTTGAACTTGTTGCCTCTTTTAGCGTTGTTGGCATTAATAAGTTTAAAATAAAAATTAAAGTATAAATCATAATCATTCTTTTTTCGCAAATTAAAACAAAAATGAGAACTTGTCGGCTTAAATAAATCAATTTTCAGTAAAGATTGTTTTAACAATAATAAGGTTTCTCGAATAACAGTTTTTTTTTAAAGTCTTAAACAAATAATTTACCAAGTATGAACCAGTTTATTAGCCACCGCAATTTGCGGTTTTTATTTTTTGATATGCTCGAAGCTGATGCTCTCAATCGCTATGAAGCATATGCTGATTACAGCCGTGAAGCCTTTGAAATGGCGCTCGATGCGGCTAAACAAATTGCTGACACCCAACTTTTTCCTTATTATGTTGAAATGGATAGGAAAAAAGCTGTTTTTGAAAATGGAATCGTCCGCACCCATCCGCAGTTAAAAATTTTGATACGGAGTATTGCAGAAGGTGGTTGGATTGCTGCGACCTCGCCTGTCGAAGATGGCGGTTTACAGATGCCACATCTATTAAGCAGTGCTGCTTTACTAACGTTCTATGCGGCAAATGTCAATGCATGTTATCCGTTTTTAACTAAAGGTGCAGCTAATTTAATTGTCAGTTTTGGGTCTGATACCTTGAAAAAGACTTATTTGCCCAAAATGTTCGACGGTTCTTGGCAAGGTACCATGGCTATGACTGAACCACAAGCGGGTTCTTCTTTGACGGATATTTTAGCTTCTGCTGAACCCACTGATACTGAGGGAGTTTATCAAATCAAAGGACAAAAGATTTTTATCTCTGGCGGCGACCATGACGCGGCTGAAAATGTTGTTCATCTTTTACTCGCTCGCATTGAAGGAGCACCTTTAGGTACAAAGGGGATTTCGCTTTTTGTTGTGCCCAAATACCGCCCTGAAAACGGCGATTTATTGGAAAACAACGTTACAACTGCCGGTATCTATGGCAAAATGGGTCAAAAAGGTTATATCGCTGCCCATTTGATGTATGGCGAACAAGGCGACTGTTTGGGCTATTTGGTGGGTGAACCGAATAAAGGTTTATCTTATATGTTTCAAATGATGAATGAGGCACGCATAGGTACAGGGCTTGTCGCGGCAGGACAAGCTTCGGCAGCATATTATACGTCTTTGAAATATGCAAATGAACGTCCACAAGGTCGTATGCCGAGCAGTAAAAACCCGCTTGATGCACCCGTTTTGATTGTTGAACACGCAGACGTAAGGCGTATGTTGTTGTTTCAAAAAGCAACAACTGAGGGGGGCATTGCTCTGTTGATGCAATGCAGTTATTATGCAGATTTAGCACATGTCGGAACGCCTGAAGAAGCGGCAAATGCCCATCTTTTGCTTGAATTATTGACACCAATCGCCAAATCTTATCCTTCTGAAATGGGTATTCAATCCGTTTCAGCTGGTATTCAGACGCTTGGAGGAGCGGGTTATTGCGATGATTATCCACTCGAATTACTCTATCGTGATATACGTGTCAATGCGATTTATGAAGGTACTACGGGCATTCATGGGCTTGATATTCTCGGTAGAAAGGTGTCTATGGTCAATGGAAAAGCATTTGAATTGTTCAAAAAAGAAATAAATGCTACTATTACTGAGGGGGGGGATTCAGATAAAACAGTAACTTTTGCTAAGCAATTGGCAGTAAATATGGCGGACTTGATTGATTTAACGCAAAAAATCCTCATTAATGGGCGTGAGAGTGGGGCAGAAGTGATGCTCGCAGATGCGACTTTGTATCTCGAATATTTCGGCTTAGTTGTCGTCGCTTGGATGTGGTTGAAACAGGGCATCGCTGCCGACAAAGTCATGCAACAAGGCGTTGAGGGAGCCGACGAAAAACTGTTTTATGAGAGTAAACTCGTGACAATGCGCTATTTCTTTGAATATGAATTGACAAAAACAAAAACCTTACAGACGCAATTGTTGAATTTCGATAAATTGACAGTGAGCTTGGATAGTGCTGTTTTGGTGTAAAATCAATGCACAGGTATAGTAAACAGAAATTAATAACATGGATTTTTTTCTTCAAACACATAGCCGCATAGCGCACATAGTTTTTAGATTTGCCTTTAAAAAAGCTAAAAAAACGCTCATTATCGGTCATTTTCCTATTTGTACTATCTGGCTATGTGTTATAAAATTGATCATGTTATTATTTTCTGTTTACTTACTATTCCCCAGTCTCTGAGCTTATGCGTTACTATGTATCAATGTCGCCGCAATAATACCCATAGAAACAGCTGCGTTTAGCGATTCTGCACCACCAC
>JANMJN010000491.1:0-2244 GCA_031371355.1 Saprospiraceae bacterium | reverse complement strand
AAAAAATGGTTATCCATTTATGTCTTATGTTTTATTAAAATGCTCATTAAATGCCTTTTTTTGCGCAAAAAAAGCACTGTTTATTCATTTTTGAGGTGCGATACTGTCCAAAGGATTCCTCTGAAGTGTTTTAAGTTTGGTTGTAGTAAATACAAAATAACGAAGTTTTATGACTTCAAAGAGCGTATTTCATGAGTGGATGAAAATTTAGACACATAATGATAAGAGGTTTTCAGAAATTATTAAAACAGAATGAAAGGCATCCTATATTTGTAGGAAAATGATAGGGATGGTCTGATTAACTTTGCATAACATATCGTCGCTATCGTAATCAAATAAAAATCATTTATAAATGCCTATCTATCATAAACTTGGAAAAATACCGCCTAAACGCCATACGCAATTTAAAAAGGCAGATGGCGGACTTTATTACGAGCAACTCTTTGGTACAATCGGTTTTGACGGTATGTCGTCGTTGCTCTATCAAGTGCATCGCCCGACGATGGTAAAGGAAATTTTATCAGAAACAGACGTTGCACCTAAAATTGCGGTGCAAAAAAGCATCAAAGCTCGTTTGCTCAAAGGGTTTGATGTACCGCCCCAAGACGATTTTTTGGATAGCCGCACACCACTTTTGGTCAATTCGGATATCCATATCGGTTTGGCGGCTCCGAGAAAATCTCTAACCCAATATTTTTATAAAAATGTTGATGCCGATGAAATGCTTTTCGTTCATCGAGGAAGAGGTACTTTAAGGACGCAATTGGGCAATATTCCCTTTGAATATGGCGATTATTTGATTATTCCACGAGGAATGATTTATCAAATAGCATTTGATACCCCAGACAATCGTTTGCTTTATGCCGAATCTTTTCACCCGATTTATACGCCCAAACGGTATCGCAATTGGTTTGGACAACTGTTGGAACATTCGCCTTTTTGTGAACGCGATTATAAACTGCCGCAAGACCTTGAAACGCATGACGAACAAGGTGATTTCATTATGAAAATCAAAAAACAAGGTATTTTGTACGAAATGCTTTACCCAACGCACCCTTTTGATGTCATTGGTTGGGATGGTTATAATTTCCCGTATGGTTTTTCTATTCATAATTTTGAACCTATAACAGGGCGTGTACATCAACCGCCACCAGTTCATCAAACTTTTGAGACAAAGGCGTTTGTCGTTTGTTCGTTTTGTCCGCGTTTGTATGACTACCACCCCCTCAGTATTCCCGCCCCTTATAACCATTCGAATATTGACAGCGATGAAATGCTGTATTATGTGGACGGTGATTTTATGAGCCGAAATAATATTGAGCAAGGGCATATCACTTTGCACCCAAGTGGTATTCCGCACGGACCCGCACCCGGTGCTTATGAGCGCAGCATCGGACAAACCAAAACAGAAGAATTGGCGGTGATGATAGATACTTTTAGACCCCTCAGTATAACGGAAGCCGCTTTGAGGATTGATGATGGAAAATATTATCAGTCGTGGTTGGCGTAAAATTTAAACGATAAAAAATGGCGAACTATTCAGATTTTACCATCCACAACATCCCTTTTGGCATTTTTTCAATAAAAAACCAACAAAAACGCTTGGCAACTATCATCGGCGACCAAGTTGTGGATTTATTTGCTTTAGCAGAATTGGGCTATTTCGACGATTTAAAAATCAAAAAATCCGTTTTCAAAAAGGATTATTTGAATGATTTTATCACTTTGGGCAAAACCAAAACCAATGCGGTGCGCTTACGCTTGCAAGAGATTTTAATAAATTCAAAAAAAGTACCCCCCTCAGTATTTTACCCTGAAAACAGTGTTGAATTGTATTTACCTGTCCAAATTGGCGATTACACCGATTTTTATTCCAGTATCGAACACGCAACCAATGTTGGAAAAATGTTCAGAGATCCTGAAAATGCTTTGCTCCCGAATTGGCGCCATATGCCTGTTGGTTATCATGGGCGTAGTTCGTCTATTGTTGTCAGTGGCGTGCCTATCCATCGTCCGAAAGGGCAAGTGAAGCTGAAAGACGCGCCGTTTCCTATTTTTCAACCTACTGCACGACTTGATTTTGAGTTAGAAACTGGTTTTATCATTGGTAAAGAAACGACTTTAGGAGAATCCATTTCGATTGACCAAGCAGAAGCGTATATTTTTGGAAAAGTTTTGTTCAACGACTGGTCTGCCCGAGATATTCAAGCATGGGAATACGTGCCATTGGGACCTTTTTTAGGC
>JANMJN010000389.1:0-2791 GCA_031371355.1 Saprospiraceae bacterium | reverse complement strand
TGATGGCAACTTTATCGTGTAATCTGTTCATAATTTATAACTTATATGGTTTTTGATTAAAATTTTAACAACATTTACCCCCTCAGTAAGCATGCTCAACTGTCTGTTTTTCTTCTGCTGCCCCAATGTTTTCAATGCCTTTTAAAAGCGCATCTTGATTAAAAGAAATGCTGTCAATACCTTGTTTTACCAAAAATTGGGCGAATTCTGGGAAGTCACTGGGTGCTTGACCACATAAACCGATTTTAGCACCCGCCTTTTTGGCTTTGCGGATAACGGTGGCAAACATTTCCATTGCTGCCGCATTTTGCTCACTGAATAAGTCACTGATAATGGCTGAATCACGGTCAATACCCAATGTCAACTGCGTTAAATCATTGGAACCAATGGAAAAACCATCGAATACTTCTGCAAACTCCTCGGCAAGTAAAACATTGCTCGGTATTTCAGCCATGACGTATATTTCCAAGCCGTTTTCCCCTTGTTTCAAACCATTTTCACGCATCACCTGAATGACTTTTCGACCTTCTTCGACGGTGCGACAAAAAGGAATCATCACTTTAACATTGGTCAAACCCATGTCGTCACGCACCTGTTTGATGGCTTCACATTCTAATTTGAATCCATCTTTATACAAGTCATTGTAGTATCGCGATGCGCCCCTAAAACCGAGCATGGGGTTCTCTTCTTTGGGTTCAAAATCCTTACCGCCGATGAGATTGGCATATTCATTTGTTTTGAAATCGCTCATCCGAACGATGACTTCTTTTGGATAAAAAGCGGCGGCAATCGTTGCCACACCTTGAGCGAGTTTATCAATAAAATACCTCTTTTTATCTGGATAATGATGCGTTAATGCTTCAATTTGCTTTTTTACTGAGGGGTCTTTTAATGCATCAAATTTGACCAAAGCCATCGGATGCACCTGTATGAAATGCGTGATGATGAACTCTATACGCATCAAACCCACACCATTATTGGGGTAAAATGACGATTTGAATGCTTTATCAGGATCGCCGACTATCATCATCGCAGCCGTATGTTGCGGCATTTTGATGTCGGTAAAATCCAATTCTCTTTCTTCAAAAGCAACAATATTGTCATAAACAAAACCCGTTTTGCCTTCACAGCAGGAGACGGTAATGTGTTGTCCATCTTTTATCTGAGTTGTAGCGCCTTCTGCACCGACGATGGCGGGCACGCCCAACTCTCGCGCAACAATAGATGCATGGCTTGTCCGTCCCCCTTTATTGGTGATGATGGCGGCGGCTTTTTTCAAGATAGGATCCCAATCGGGGCTGGTGATGTCTGTGACGACTATCTCACCTTCATTTAACTTGTAAGCTTCTTTGGGCGATTGCAGTATTCGGGCAGTGCCAACGGCTATTTTGCTGCCAATTGCATTGCCTTCAACTAAAACATTTCCTCTTTCCAACAATTTATATTCTATCATTTTCAAAGGATTCTCGCGGCTGCGAACGGTTTCAGGGCGTGCTTGGACGATAAACAGTTCGTTGGTGATGCCATCTTTTGCCCATTCTATGTCTATGGGTTTGTCATAATGCTGCTCGATAATGAGCGTCCATTGCGCCAATTTCAAGACTTCTGCATCGGAAAGCGTATATTGTTCCCGTTTTACTGAGGGGGTGTCAATATTAATCGTTGGCTTTTCGGCATTGTCACTATAAATCATCGTCTTGGCTTTTTCACCCAATTTTTTCTGGATGATTGCTTGTTTACCCGCTATGAGTGTGGGTTTGAAAACATAAAACTCATCGGGCGTTACGGCACCCTGCACAATGTTTTCGCCCAATCCCCAAACACCTGTTATGTGAATAATATCTCTAAAACCAGACTCTGGTTCAAGGCTGAAACCGATGCCTGCACTGCCTTTATCGGAGCGCACCATCTTTTGAACGCCGACAGAGAGAGCGACTTTATCGTGCTCGAAGCCGTTGTCTTCGCGGTATTTGATGGCACGGTCGGTATAAAGCGAAGCAAAACAACGGTGTACCGCCTGCATAAGGGCAGCCTCGCCTTCGATATTCAAGAAGGATTCATGTTGACCTGCAAAACTCGCATTCGGTAAGTCCTCCGCTGTGGCACTGCTGCGGACGGCGACAGGAAAATAGTTGTCTTTGCACAGCGTCTTATAGTTTTCAATAATGGCTTTAGATAAATCGTCAGGTATTTGCGCATTTAGGATGAGCGTTCGCGCTTGTTTGCCAATGTCTTTGAGGTTGTGATATGTCTTTCTATCGAGACTTTTCAGCAATTTACTGAGGGGGTCGGTCACTTGGTTTGTGCTTAAAAAATAGCTAAACGCCTCCGCTGTTGTCGCAAATCCGTCTGGGACAGGTACGCCTTTATGTGCTAATTTGTTAAACATTTCACCTAAAGAGGCATTTTTGCCGCCCACTAAGGACACGTCTTTAATGCCGATGCTGCTGAATGGTCTGATCAGTTTGTTCATTTCTTTTTAATCTAATGGTTATTTAAAATATGCCCAAATTTCGCAGAAGCAATGACCAAAAACGATGATGCCTGTTAAGGAAAGGGGTGATTTCTGTCAAAAAGTTAACTTTGAACAAGTACGGACAAAATAAAAACTGCTTCAAAAGTTTTACCTTTTGAAACAGCTTGAATTTAATCAAACAGAAAACAAACAATATATTTCTATTCAATTTTATCCCAAGCCTTAAAACGGAGTGGTTCAATGAGATTAATTTCTAAGAATTGAAGACTGAATTCATCTGTCGCCGCTTTCTTTTCGCCAAAACTTTTGAAAATG
>JANMJN010000336.1:0-5301 GCA_031371355.1 Saprospiraceae bacterium | reverse complement strand
AACGATTTCAGTTGATCTTAGTCGGTTGGCAAGATGAAGAAAGATATTATGCACGAATTTTTCATGTTGATATAATCGACAATAAAATTTGGATTCAAGATGACAACCTTGAATACAGCGTTGCAGAGCGTTTGGGTGATAGAGGTATTCCTAAAAAAGATATTGTTTTAGCTTATTTTTCGCCCTCGCATAGAGAATATACAGAATATGCGGTTTCTTGACGAGGCTATTTAATGCAAGTCCCCTCAGTATTACCGTCCAAAATACTTATTCAAAGCCTCTACCCGCGTCCGCACTTGCAGTTTGGCATAGATGTTTGAAATATGCGTCTTCACCGTTTTTATACTGATAAACAAAGTGGCTGCCACTTCTTTTTCCATGCGTCCTTTGGCGATTAATTCAATCACTTCGCGTTCTCGTGTTGTCAAAGTATCTACTTCTGCCGAATACTGAGGGGTCGGTTGATTGAAAGAAAGCGCAATTTTTCGGGCAATAGATGGGCTCATTGGCGAACCACCTTCATATAAATCATTAATCGCTTCAATAATTTTTTCAGAAGAAGATGATTTCAATACATAGCCCAAAGCCCCCGCGCTCACAGTATCAAATACCTTTTTATGGTCTTCATAAATGGTCAAAATCATAAATTGCGTTTTTGGGCATTCTTCTCTCAAACGAGCGATGCACTCGATACCTGTCATGCGTCTTTCTCCTAAATCAATATCCATCAAGACAATATCGGGCGGATTTTTGGGCAAAAACTTAAGCGCATCTTCGCCATTCGTGTAGGTATGTACACATTCAAATCCATCCACTGCATTGATGACAAGTTTCAAAGCATGGCATAAAGTAGCTTCATTTTCAACAATAGCGATAGATAAAGGCATATTTTCAACGATTTGGTTCAGTGCAAAGTTAGCGACTATTTGCTACCTCTCTATCCGTCTTTAGTCGTATTTTCACGATTTTTGGAGAAGTTTCAAACTTTCACAGAGCTTAAGACTTGTAAAACAGATTTCTCACTAACTTTGTTAAACTTTTCCTAACCACACTATCACACTCAAAAAAATACGTCGAAAGGACGTTTAAGTTATGGCATTGATATTACCCGTAAAAGGCGTATCGCCCCGTTTTGGCGATAATTGTTATTTGGCAGAAAATGCAACGGTTGTTGGCGATGTTGAAATGGGCAACGATTGTTCGGTTTGGTTCACAGCCGTTGTGCGTGGCGATGTGCATTATATCAAAATGGGCAATAAAGTGAATGTACAAGACGGGGCAGTTATTCATTGTACCTATCAAAGATGTCCGACGAATATCGGGAATAATGTCTCAATCGGGCATCGTGCGTTGGTGCATGGTTGCACAATTCACGACAACGTTTTGATTGGCATGGGTGCTATCGTTATGGACAATGCAGTCGTGGAATCAAATGTACTCATTGCGGCGGGTGCGGTTGTCCTTGAAAACAGTCATTTAGAGTCAGGTTTTATATACGCAGGCGTTCCTGCAAAGAAAGTGAAACCCCTCAGTATAGAGCAGTTTAAAAACATGATTGAGCGTATTGCAGACAATTATGTGATGTATTCGAGTTGGTTTAAGGAAGAGGAGTAATGTTTTTTTTTGTCATTCTGAATGCAATGAAAGAATCTAAAAGAATATTATTTAGATTCTTTTAGATTCTTTCATTGCATTCAGAATGACAAAAACTGCTCATTTTTAAGCATTTTATTTCAAATTATCAAATCAATATTTACATGAAAAACTTTATTGTTTTTTTCTTTTTAATGATAACAACTATGGCTGTCGCACAACCTTCTACTTTGCGCGACAATACTTGGAAAACACTCTCCAAAATCACGTATAAAAAGCAGTATGACGAGGTTTTAGGTCTTAAAATTGATGTGCCTGTTTTTGGTAACGAAGTAAAATCATTAGCGGGAAAAGAAGTGACCGTCAAAGGTTATATCATCCCAACAGACGGTTATAAAAGTCAGAAAGAGTTCGTTTTCTCCGCTTTCCCCTACAATATGTGCTTTTTTTGCGGTGGGGCAGGACCTGAAACGGTCATGGAAGTTACTACCAAACAGCCCATCCAATACACCACAGAGCCAATTTATCTGAAAGGCATCCTCAAACTAAATGGTACAGACGTGAATCAGCTTATTTATGCACTCGAAAAAGCAGAAAAACTTTAACTGATAAAACTTAATAGACCACTGATTTGTCGCATCAGCCAAATCAGTGGTCAAAAAAAAAATGGCAAACAAAATCAATATTGAAATTTGCGCACAGTCCATCACCTCTGCCCTTGCTGCGCAAGAAGGTGGCGCAGACCGCATCGAATTGTGCACCGCCCTCGAAGTCGGTGGTTTGACACCCAGCCCCGCCACGATGCTTGAAGTCAAACGATTGTTGACGATACCTGTTTGCGTACTTATCCGCCCCCGTTCAGGTGATTTTATCTATTCAGATATAGAGTTTGATTGCATCAAACGCGATGTCGCTTGGTGTAAAGAAAACGGTATAGACGGCGTTGTGGTCGGTGTTTTGACCAAAAATGGGACGATTGATGTGCCAAAAATGAAGGAATTGCTTGACATCGCTCGCCCTATGCAAGTCGTTTGTCATCGCGCATTTGACCAAACGCCTGATGCGCATGAAGCATTAGAGCAGCTCATTTCCCTTGGTTTTGACCGCGTTTTGACCTCTGGACAAGCCCAAAATGTCGTCGTGGGGCGTGATATACTGAGGGGTCTCGTTGAACAATCGAACGGGCGCATAACCCTTATGCCTGGCAATGGTGTCAATCCCGATAACTTAAAAGACTTGATTTTATATACAAAAGCAACTGATTTTCATACGTCTGCCAAGCATACCGTCAAAAGTCCGATGCCGACTTTTGAAAATAGTGTTTCGTTTAATCTCGACGGTGGGCGTGAGAATGATTATTTTGAGACAGATATAGCGATAGTGAAGGAGCTTGTGCGCATCGCACAACTATAAGGTAGTCGGTTGAGGGTTTTGGCTTTACCATATTTCTATTGATTTACGATAAAACTAAGTTAGCTGAATCATTTTGACCCCCTCAGTAAAAAAGGGTAAAATCAACCAATTTATACCAATAAGAAAGCCTAATGCAATGCCGCATCAGGCTTTCTTTATCTAAAAACAAATACTTTCAGCACTTTCTCTTACTTCGCGACAGTATGATAAAACGTTTCGTCGCCTGCCGTAATTTCTACGACATAAACACCATTTGGTAGTTGAGAAATGTTGTAGCGTTTGTGCAAGTTTAAGGTTGAAGGATATTTATCTTGTTTCACTCTAAGTCCTTGATTATCATAGATATTGACAGTGATATTGCTGTAATTGTCTAAAAGCACATTGACATCCAATCTATCCTTGTTGAGCATAACGACTGGAATATATTTTTCTTTCTTTTCCAATTCTGTCATAACAATACCTTCTTTTGTAATTTTAAATGGTTGAGTTGTTCTAAGCGTTGTATTTGTAATCGTCAATGTGTATTCACCATTTTCTAATCGCGACATATTGTACTTTTTAATGAAATTCGGTATTTTTTTCACCGTTTCATTGACCAAAATAGTGCCTTTGTCATCTCTTATGACAATAGAAACAACTTCGCGTTCGACATTGCCCAAGTTAACGATAATGGATTTGTTAACTGCTGAAATTTTGACGTTACCGCTTAAATCGAAATTGCTTTCGACAACGTTAGCGGACAGTGTGTTTGTAAACAAAGTAGCAGCCAGTGCTAAAACAAAAATGAATTGCTTTTTCATGATTTTAAAAATTTAAATTTATTAAACAATCGGATTTGTAATTTTATATTTTACTAAAAGTGCAAAGCGTGAAATTTTATCTTTCGTTAAGGTGTTTTTCTTAACCTTGATTCTTGAATCAATTTCTATAACTATAAGATGCATTTTTGTGAAAAGAGGTTGCAGATGGACGCACGACATTCGACGAGCGTAAGGGAAAAGAGGTTTAAAATCTCAAAAAATGCGTTTAATAGATATTGATTATCTTGCGGGCTGTTTTGTCATTTCTTAAATCAAGCTTGAAATCTGAAATTTTCACATGGCTATATCTATAAAAAAACTAAAAAAAGTGGCGGCGCAAGGTGTGAGTGTACTCAATGGCGTTGTCGGTGACAAACTCCAAAACACACCTTTTGGCATAGAAATGAATTTTTATGACCAAAACAAGCCCGTTATTTTAGATAAAAACAGCTTGTCGGAACATTTTAAGTCACTTAACATATTACCTACACCTAAAATTTGTATCCTCATCCATGGATTGACGGACAATGAAACGACTTGGGCTTTTCCTGATAAAAGTGACTATGGAACGTTATTAAAAAATGACCATACATACACACCTTTTTACTTGCGCTACAACACGGGGCTGCATATTTCGGACAATGGACAGGTTTTGGCGAATATTATAGAAAGATTGTATCAAAATTATCCCATTGAGATTGAAGAAATCTCCATCATTGCCCACAGCATGGGCGGTTTGATTACGCACAGTGCTTGTCATTATGCCCAAGAATTGGGTTGTACTTGGACAACGCGATTAAAACATATTTTTTTGTTAGCGACGCCACATTTAGGCTCTTTCCTTGAAAAATTTGCTAATGTTACAACAAATATCCTTGAAAAAGTGCCCAATTGGCACACACGGCTTGTCGGTAAAGTCCTCAATTTAAGGAGCGCAGGCATCAAAGACCTGCGTTTTGGTTATCTCACTGAAGCCGATTGGAAAGACCAAGACGCTGATAGACTTATGCGGAATAACAAAACACCACCGCCTATGCTCTCGGGTGTGTCCTATTACGTCATTTCAGCCCGGATAACGCAAAAAGAAAAACATTGGGTGAGTCTCCTTTTTGGTGATATTTTGGTGCGTAACAGTAGTGCGACTGCTCGCTCAAACAACGCTGGCGAGTTCAATTTTCCAGCCGAAAACCACTATGAATTTGCCAAAACTTACCACCACGAGTTGTCTGCCCGTAAGGAAGTCTATGAGAAAATACGGGATTGGATAAATACAGAAAGTGTCATCAAAAAATGAATGTAGCGGCGAAAAGCATTCTATTTATTTGTTAGAAAAATGAGTCTTCATTTAAGAAAGTGACTAAAAAGGCAGCGATTCTCGCTATTAAGTTTAACAATGATTTAATGGGCGATAATTGAGGGGATGATTTTAAATCATCCCCTCAATAGTGCATAAAAACCTACATACTGCGGGGTATTTGATTCGCCGAATTATAAT
>JANMJN010000320.1:0-3791 GCA_031371355.1 Saprospiraceae bacterium | reverse complement strand
AAAGAAGATAAAATCATCGAAGATGTCGAAGCGTTATGGTACGATTTGGTAATATTTGTATTAAAACACTTTCTAAGGTGCTTTTTGCATTAAAACACATAGTTTTTATTTCAATACTTATTATTTTTCATATCTTCGTGTCAGTTATTGATTAACAGCTTTTATAAAAATCACATTACTTATGGCAATTTTTAATAGCACAATGGATAAAAAACAAGGGACTAGCAACAACAGTTCAACCACGACCGGAAATACCCATATTGAAGGGTTGACATGTATCATCGCCAAAGGAACGGTCATAGAAGGTAAAATCACGTCAACCGAAAATATGCGTATAGATGGCAAAATAAAAGGACAAGTGGTGTGTGACAAACGGCTGGTTATGGATGCGGAAGGTGTAGTCGAGGGCGATGTTCAGGCAGGAGAATCAACAATCAAAGGCAGGGTTATTGGTACAGTTTCGGTTATAAATACCCTACATTTGCTTGAATCTTCTTTCATAAAAGGCGATATAAAAGCTAAGAAATTACACGTTGAGGAAGGTGCAAAATACGACGGTAAGTGTCTTATTGGATAGTCCTTTGCATAGGTTTTTTGATATAAATATAAAAGTCAATCGTTTACACAAGCGATTGACTTTTTATTTGTATTGTATTAAAAAATACTGAGGGGTAAAAAAAGATGGAATCGCTGCTTTCCAATGACAAATAACACTTAACTTCACCCCCGATATGGGACGTATAAATCAAGAGATAGTCGAGTTTGCCTTTTCGCCGAAAGCTACGCAAACTTATGAATTGAGCCTACTTGTGGGTGCTGACAGCATCTACTATTTGGTCAATGATGCACAATTAAACGTATTAGCTTTGAAAAGTTTCCATTTCGACCATCGGCGTGAAAAATCTGCAACTGCCCATTTAAAAGCGGTTTTCATAGAAGATGAAATGCTGAAACTGCCTTTTCGAACAACGAAAATAGTTTTTACCACCCCGCATTTTACGCTCGTACCCACCAAGTTTTACGATGATAAAAGTCGTTTAGCTTATTTTGAAAATCTGACAACCTTAAACGGGCAAGAGCATTTTGATTTTGATATTATAAAAAACATTGAATCACATAACCTTTATCTTGTCGAAAACACATTAGTCGATGCCTTGAAAGCCACTTTTCCGCAAGCACACTATTATCATTATATGACACCTTTGATACAAGGGTATCAAAAAGTGGCGACAAGCCGAGAAGGGCGACAGATGTTTGCAAATGTCCGCGATGGTCAGGTACAAGTGTTGTTTTTTGATGGTAAAGACTTGGTTTTTGCTAACTCATTTCCTTACAGAACATCGCAAGACTTGGTTTATTTTATCCTAAATGTCTATGAGCAATTCAAACTCAACCCTGAAGTGACCCCCCTCAGTATCAGTGGCTCTTTGACCGAAGATTCCGATATTTTTAAGGTCATTTATCGCTATATTCGGTATATCAACTTTGTCAACACACCACCTTATTTCCGTTTTGGACAACAATTTACGGGTATTCCGCAGCATTTTTATTTCGATTTGTTTTCTATTAAGCTGTGTGGTGATGGACATTGATTAATAGATTTTTGCTTAAAACTATCCAGTAACGCTATGCTACCTTTCATTTTCGATATGTCGCTCCCTTTCAAAGATGCAGTTTTTGTCTTTGCCATTCTACTGTTTATCATCTTGATAATGCCTATTTTATTAAAAAAAATCCGTATTCCGGGCATTGTTGGGCTTATTTTGGCTGGCGTTGCGATTGGACCCAAAGGCTTTCACCTCATTGAATTGGACGCAGCTATTAAACTTTTGAGTACGATAGGTCTGCTCTATATCATGTTCCTCGCTGGTTTGGAAATTGACTTCCGAGACTTTCAGCGCAACCGGAACAAGAGTATTGTTTTTGGTATTTTGACTTTCAGCATACCCCTCAGTATTGGTACTGTATCAACACTTTACGTACTTAATTTTTCGTTCACCTCTTCGCTCCTTTTGGCTTCGATGTATGCAACGCATACTTTAATTTCATATCCTATTGTCTCTCGATTGGGTGTGACTAAGAATGAAGCTGTTACAATAACCGTCGGCGGCACTATTATTACGGATACAGCCGCACTTTTGCTGTTGTCATTCATCACAGCCAGCGCAAAAGGGGGGTCTTGGGACGCTATTGCCTTGAAAATGGGTATTTCATTTGCTGTTTTCCTTGTAGTCGTCATGGGCATTTTCCCACGTATTGCACGTTGGTTTTTTAAGAATATTGAAGCAGAAGGTGCATCGCAATATATATTCGCACTGCTCATTGTTTTTGCCTCGGCTGTTGTGGCAGAATTGGCGCAAATAGAGCCGATTATCGGTGCATTTATGGCAGGTTTGGGTCTTAATCGTCTTATTCCACATTCTTCGGTGTTGATGAATCGCATCAATTTCACAGGTAATGCGCTTTTTATTCCCTTGTTTTTGATTTCTGTGGGTATGCGCGTTGACTTAAATGTGCTTTTTGCAGACATCAATTCATGGAAAGTTGCGATCACGATTATCACTGTGGCTTACACCACAAAATGGATAGCGGCTTTTTTGACGCAAAAGATATTCAATTATTCTGTAACTGAACGGCAAATTATATTTGGTTTAGGTAGTTCTCATGCAGCTGCGACATTAGCCATCATTCTCATTGGTTTTGATTTAAAACTATTCGATGTTTCTGTACTTAATGGTACCATTTTGATGATATTAATCACCTGCCTTGCTTCTACTTTCATTACAGAAAATGCCGCTAAAAAATTGGCTGTCAAAGAGTTAGAAAAAGCAGCATCAGAGACTGAGGGGGTCGAGCGCATCCTCGTACCTGTAGCGAATCCAGCCAATTTTGAACCGTTGATTGACTTAGCCATTATGATTAAAAATCCTAAATCATACGAGCCAATTTTTCCACTTTCAGTTGTCAATGACGATGCTGAAAGCCGTAAACGTATTTTGATGAACGATAAACTTTTTGAAAACGCCATCAGTCATGCACGTGCCGCAGAGGTAGAAGTGGATGTTATTTCAAGGGTTGATTTAAATGTTGCAGGTGGTATTATACGTGCGGTCAAAGATTTAGCGATTTCAGACATCATTATTGGTTGGAATGGGAAACCATCAGCAGTTGATATTTTTTTTGGCACCATCATGTCTCACGTTTTAGAGAAAACGACCCAAACCGTTTTGGTCTCAAAAATCAATCAGCCTGTCAATACCTTCCGTCGTCTCGTCGTAGTTGTACCACCTCAAGCAGAATTGGAAATGGGTTTTAGTCGTTGGGTCACTTTTTTAGAACGTTTTGTTGCTCAGTTGGGTGCAAAATTGACTTTTTATAGTGTCGAAAGCCAACCAGAAGCTTTAAAAGAGCGTTTGGTCAACCATCGTTCCTTGCTGCAATCCAATTTTTTGCATCTGTCTCATTGGGAAAACATCAACGAAATTGCGTCCATACTGAGGGGAGAGGATTTGCTCATTGTTGTTAGTGCACGAGCGCATACACTCTCATACTCGAAGGCGATGGAACGTCTGCCTCGCATATTATCTCAAGGTTTTGAACCTCATTCATTCCTCATTCTATTTCCTGAACAGACTTTGATGGTAGATACTGAGGGGGTGAGTCAGCAGTTTGTGGGGTAACTTATATCTCCTCGACTTTCCAATCTTGAACACCTTTTGTTTTTGACGAAAAAGTGACACCAATAGCCGAAATGGGTTTTTCGTAATGCCTCAAATGCTCGACATAATGCT
>JANMJN010000317.1:0-4528 GCA_031371355.1 Saprospiraceae bacterium | reverse complement strand
AATCGTTTTTCATTTTTCACTTTTATTCGTATTGATTTTTAGTTTCAAAACCAGCGTCTTGCAATATTTTCTCTTTCCTGAAAAGTAATAAATCTGCTTCAACCATTTCGTGGACAAGTGCGGGCAAATCGTACTTAGGTTTCCAGCCAAGCTTTGTATTGGCTTTTGTTGGGTCACCTATGAGCAACTCCACTTCCGTCGGACGGAAATAACGTGGGTCAATTGAGACGACTTCACGACCCATTTCAATTTGATAATCTGGATTTGAACAAGCCACAACATAGCCTTTTTCATCAATACCTGTGCCCCTAAACCCAATTACGATACCGACTTCAGCAAAAGCCATGCGAATAAATTCACGCACCTCAGTTGTTACGCCTGTGGCAATGACGAAATCTTCGGGCTTGTCTTGCTGCAAAATCAAATACATGGCTTCCACATAGTCTTTCGCATGACCCCAATCGCGTTTGGCATCAAGGTTACCCATGTACATTTTATCTTGCAAGCCCAATGCGATTTTTGCAACAGCACGAGTGATTTTACGCGTCACAAAGGTTTCACCTCTCAAGGGCGATTCATGGTTAAATAAAATGCCGTTACAAGCATACATATCGTAAGCCTCACGGTAATTCACTGTTATCCAAAAAGCATATAATTTAGCGACGGCATAAGGCGAACGCGGATAAAAGGGCGTTTTTTCAGACTGTGGTACTTCTTGTACCAAACCGTACAGTTCAGAAGTTGAAGCTTGGTAAATGCGTGTTTTTTTCGTTAAACCCAACAACCGAATGGCTTCAAGAAGGCGTAAAGTGCCAATACCATCAGCATCGGCAGCATATTCAGGCATTTCAAAAGACACCTGAACGTGCGACATAGCCCCTAAATTGTAAATTTCATCGGGTTGAATTTCTTGAATAATACAGATAAGATTTGTCGAGTCTGTTAAATCGCCATAGTGCAAGGTAAAATTTACATTGTCCACGTGTGGGTCTTGATACAAATGATCAATGCGATCCGTATTGAACAACGATGCACGGCGTTTAATGCCGTGAACTTTATAGCCTTTTTTCAAAAGGAGTTCAGCCAGATATGCACCATCTTGACCAGTAACACCTGTGATAAGAGCAACTTTCATAGTTTATATTATTTGATTAAATTGAGTAGAAAAGTGGCTGGAAGAAAATGAAAAAGGTTTGAATATGCCAGATACATTCAAACCCTTTGCATTACTGCGGTTGTAATTTTTTTACACCGAGTGCATTTTTTGTAAAATCATACAAAAAAGTAAGGGGGACTTTTGTTCCTTGCGGCAAATCTATTTGTTTATCAGAAAGCCAAAGATTGCCTAAGCCCGTATGATGTCCACTTTTGATCGCGGTATTTGTAAAAACATCCATAAAACAAGCGACGATGTTACCATGCCTGTCAATGATATTGTCCGTATTTTTTATACCTTTAGTATATTTCGTTTCAACAAAAATGAACCCCTCAGTATTTTCCTTGATTTGGAACAATTCTTCACCATTAATAGTCAAATGGCGCAAAATGCCAATCGCTTTTTGGCGGTCAATATCATCTGAATATCTGATTTGCCAATCGCGGCTCATCATTGGGAAAATTTCATAAGCATCGCCTAATCCAATGGATTGAGCAAATGCTTTGTGGTCGTTGAGCCTGTAATAATTCATACCGCCTTCTTCTTCTTTTGCCGTATAAGGGATTTGAGACAGGGCAGAAAGAATAACAACAAGGGTATCTGGATCACGTTCTGTGATGGAAAAAATTTCACCTAAAATTTTATCATACGCCGTATATCCATAAGTCATCGGGTCATCATCATCATTAATATCTGGATATTTTATGGATGGATCAAAATCTTTTCCATCAAAAGACCGCCAATAATGATGCTGATAATGAGCTGTCGCATTCAAAAACAAGGTATAAAAACCGAAATTTGTTGATTTAAGTACACTTTTGAAAATATGCACTAAGAACCAATCAAAAACAGTCGCCAATTTCCATTTATTTTTTGGATTCAATTTCTGACTCACGATTTGATATGCCATTTGCGCATAGAGCTTCACTGGCAAACGAAACTGCAAACATGAGCGTAAACCTTTCACTATATCATTGAACGTTACGCTAGAAGTGGCGTGACCCTGAACACGACGAGAGATGATTTCCCACAAAGGGCGAAGGCTGGGAGGATATGTTTCGTTTTGAATCGCCCAAGGGTCAGAGAAAAAGATGCCCCCTTTAGTATTGCGACGTAGAACATTCATACTGCCGATGATGCCAGACTCTATGTTTTCCTCGCTTAGCGACTCCCAAATTTGTTTATGCTGAAGTTGGTGCACATCACTGAGGTGAAAAATGCGATGTTCGTCATAAGTTTTACCCGTATGCGCCGTTACCCATTGTATCCAAGGCTCTAACTTGTTATAATCGGTTTCAGAAGTTGTCTTTAAGAAAGTCCATTCACGCTGTAATTTCGCAAAATTTGGCAACTTGCCCTTATTAATAAGAGAGTCTATGACCGAACTCGAAATTTCGTTCATTTCAATCTGAACGACACGTTTATATTTTTTTGTTAGTTGAATTTCCTTTATCAGCATTACTATTCTAAAATTTTTGTCTTTTTTGCTAAAAAAACTTTTTTGAAAACGGCGTAGGTTAAATTCTAAAGTTTGATAAAAAAGGAAATTCTTTTCATATATTTTTGTAAAAATCAATCACGAGCAAAAGTAGTTTAAAGTTTTTTATTAACAAAACATGAGTTAAATATAAATTCAAGATGGTCGATATAAGTGCATAGTTTACTGCTCAACAGTCTTTTCTCGTCACAAAGCAAACATTTTTTCCTCAAAAAATACACTCATTATAAGGAAACTTAGAATATCAAAAGCTTTTAGTTCGCTAACAATTTATTATACAGCCTTTTCACATCACTTACCAACCGGTGATAAGAGAATCTTTCCATAACAAACTCATATCCATTTTGACCAATGTTAAGCCGTAAGGGAGCATCTTCTACTAAGTTTAATAGATTTTGATAAAACGTCGATTCATTTCCTATATCACTCAAAAGGGCTGTTTCACCCTCAATAACAATATCTTTAATACCGCCCACTCGTGTTGAAACAATGGCTTTATTCGCCGCTTGCGCTTCAATAAGACTAACAGGCGTACCTTCATTTGTTGATGTCAGCGCAATAATATCCATTCCTGCGTTCACATAATCAATATCTCGCCGCCAAGATGTAAAAACGAGTTGAGTTGAGTCTGATATTTTTGCATTAGGTGCAGCTACATAAGAAATTCCCAACTGCGTCGCCAATTGTTCTATTTCAGTACGGCTTTCACCATCTCCAACAATAAAAGCACAATACTTTTGCGTCGCATTTTTGTTTAAATACTGTAATGCACGTAAAAAAAGTGCATGATTCTTAACAGGAACAAGTCGTCCAACAATGCCTATGCAGACTGTGCCGTCGCCTATCCCAAACTCGGCTCTGAATGTTTCCCTTTTTTCTTTTTGGTTGACCTGAAATCTATCAAGGTCAAAACCAAGAGGAATAATTTCGAATTTACTGAGGGGGGCTATTTTAAAAACTTCGGCAATTTCATAGCGTTGTGCTTCGCTTATCGTAATGATTTTTGTCGTTTTCCGAGCTAAATAACGCTCGATTTGACGAAAAACGCCCGATTTGAATCTTCCAAAGTAGGAATGAAATACATGCCCATGAAACGTATGAACGATGACAGGCACACCTGATCGAATTGCCGCCAAACGTCCCAATGCACCTGACTTAGCCGCATGGGTATGAACGATGTCTGGTTTATACGCCTTGATAAATCGCTTAATTTCAAAATAAGCCGCAATATCTTTAAATGGATTGAGTGAGCGGTACATCGAGCGCACATAACGTGGCTCTATACCTAACTGACTAACGATAAATTCTGAACTGGCTTCAGACTCATCTTTCTGACCAGCCAACAGAATAGTCTCGAATTCAGGCGCTAAATATTTGGTTAGATAAGCCACATTTAGCGTTGGACCACCCAGATTCAGTCTGTTTAAAATGCGTAATACTTTTGGCATAGTTATTTGTTTGAACGGATGAAGCGGTTCAAAGTTTCAAAACACTATTTACTTTTTACTATCCACCTTTTATACCATGAAAAAAGAGTATATAAAAACCAAATAAAATGTGCGTTTTGGTAGTTTTTGTGCTCTAAAAAATCAAAAATCAGTTTTTGTAAAACTTTTTTTTGAAATTGAAATGTCGTTATAAAACCCGAATCATGGCAAAGGCTTTTCAATTCAGCTTGCAAAGTCTCGGTTCTCAACCATTGGTCTAATGGAATTGCAAAACCTTGTTTGGGTCGCTCCATCATTTCTTGTGGTACGTATTTGTACAGAATTTTTCGCAACAAATACTTCGCTTGCTTATCTTTTATTTTGAGCGAATCGGGCAAAGCACAAGCAAATTCAATAATTTTATGGTCTAAAAAAGGTTCGCGCCCT
>JANMJN010000248.1:0-8146 GCA_031371355.1 Saprospiraceae bacterium | reverse complement strand
CATCTAATTCAAGTTTATTATCACCTTTATAGAAATGAACAGTATTAGACTGTACAGTTTTACCTGACATATTGGTAACCATAAGATTATACACTCCTTCTTTTGCCAAATTAATACTCATATTCGTATAGTTGGATGCAGGGTTTGGCGCTAATGACATAGTATTGTCTTCTTTAACCTTGTAATTGGCTTTAACTTTAGTTTCAACTATGACTTGACTGTTACTTTCTGTATTCAAATTCGTTTTTTCAGCTAGAATTTGATTGTTTAATTCGTTTTGCACAATTGAATTACCAACAGTTTGAGTCACAATTAAAGTTGTAGCAGTTGACGTTTTAGTACCATTTCTATCATCATAAGCCTTTGCTGTTACAGCAAAAGTACCGACTTGCCAATCACTTAAAGTGAGTACAAAAGGTGCCTGTGTTACAGTGCCCACTAAAGTAGTCCCTAAATAAAATTCGACCTTTGTTATCCAGCCATCTTTGTCCGATGCATTAGCAGACAATGTATAAGTGTCTCTAGATTTTATTGTCGAACGATAAGAGGGCGTTAGCATACTGACTGTTGGCAATGTGTTAATTACTTTAGAAATGAAACTTAAAGTCATTGAATTATTACTATTGTCACCATCATCACCGCGATTTGGATTTGAAACGGTAACCAAAAAAGTATGACTGCCATTTTCATTGCGGAAAGTAGGCAAAGTAACATTGATAGCTGTATTAGCTGCCAATGAACCTGTCCAATCAAATGTTTTAGTAGCACCACCATCAATGCTATAAGTGATAGTCGCAGATGTAATCGTTATATTTCCTAAGTTTTTAACACTTACAATAGGTGAAACTATTGTTGTAGTTGGAACGGCTACGGGTTGAATGATACTTGTCAAAGCGATATTCAGTGCTGGAATGACCTTAAGCGTAGTCGCTGCAGAGACTACAAAACCCGCACGATCATCATACGCCTTAGCTGTAATAGCATAAGTACCAACTGTTACTACGTTGCTTTTGAGTTCATAAGGCGCTTCTGTATCTGTGCCAAGTAATGTACTACCCAAATAAAATTCCACTTTTGTTATCCAACCATCTCTATCAGCTGCTGATGCCGAAAAAGTAAATTCAGTCCCTGAATAGATCGTTGAAAGATATGAAGGAGTCAACATTTTAGCTGTTGGTAAACTATTGATCACTGCAGATGTGAAAGTACGTGTCATTGAATTATTGCTATTATCACCGTCAACTCCACCATTTGGATTTGAAACAGATGCAACAAAGGTATGCGTGCCATTTTCATTGCGAAAGATAGGCAAAGTAACATTCACCGTTGCGTTCGCTGCCAATGAACCCGTCCAATTGTACAAAATGGCATTACCACCATCAACAATATAAGAAATAGCAGTTGATGTTATGATGTCCGAACCTGTATTTTTAAGCGTGACAATCGGTGCAATGGATGGTGTTGTCGTAGCACTCAAAGGCTGTTTAATATCACTTAGCGATATATCTAAATTTGGTTTTACAATCAATTTAGCTTCCGTAGAGGTTGTAACAGCATCTGAATCATCTGTGGCTTTAGCAACTACAGCATAGGTGCCCACAGCAAAACCATTTTTAGTAAATTCATATGGCTCTGTCTCATCGGTTGCTATCAACGTATTATTCATATAGAAATCCACTTTTTTAATCGTGCCATCAAGGTCTTTAGCTGCCGCTCTGAAGGTATAGCTTTGATTAGACAGAATCGTCGTCGCAACATAGGCATTGGGGACTGGAGCAACCAATGCCACAGTTGGCAATTTGTTGATGATGTTTGATAAAAAAGTATAGCTCATAACGTCATTTGCTGCAACTTCATCACTTGATTGACCATTTCGGGACACAATGCGATATTTAATCGTATGCAAACCATTAGTGTTTGTCAGAGTAGGCAAGTTAATTGTTTGACTAAAATTACCATCAATAATATTACCCGTCCAATCTAAAAAACGCTCAGGTTGATTGTCAAGTTGATAACCAATTCTTGCAGATGTAATATTCGTTGCGCCGTTTTTATTTAAGGTGAACCAACAGGAAAGCGCCCTTCCCTCAGTGCCGTTGATGCCTGCCGACTTTATACCTGCATCAAAATAAGTGCGTAATGAAACCCAAACACTTGAACTGGTAGAAACGCTCGTCGTCGCCCCTGTTTTATCATAAGCCTTGACTGTGATATTCCAATCTGCCCAACCCCATGTGGGCAATGGGCAATTCGTAGCGTTCAAAACCGATGTGTAGGGTGCTACAGTATCCGTACCAATCAGTTGTGTCCCTGCATAAAACTCTACTTTCGCAATACCTTTTGCGGCACTAGCATTCGCCGTAAGAGTGTAGGATTGATTACTGTAAATAACAACGTACCGGGTTGGTGCCGTAATGGTCACCACTGGATTGGCGTTGTTTTGTGCTGAAGAAATCGTTGTTAGAAGAAGTGTGGCAAGAATTGTAAAAAGTAGATTTTTCATTACTTATTTGTGTTTAAATTTATGATTAAATGATTGAAAAATGATGTTAAAAAAGTCTCAATTCTTAATTGATGAAACAAAATTAGAAATAGGATTTGGGTACTTCATACTTATTCGGATTTTGGTATCTTTTGCCATGAAATTGGGATTTAATAGTTGTTTTCGGGAAAGCAATTGTTGTATCGAAACAAAATCTTGTTGGCATCTGATTTTTGATACTGAGGGGGCAATCATTAAAGATATTATGAAAATACTGGTTAAGTTGTTAAGAGAAATTGATAGCGTATCTATTGAGATATCTAAAATTATATTTAAGCTAATTAGTACATTTTTATCTTGCAAAAAAATGACCCTTTCCTTGTACAATCACAAGGAAAGGGTCAGATATGGGCTTTAAAGCAATGAAAATGTTGTTATTATAAAGTATAAAAAAGAATAAATCAAGAATATAAAACATGGAAATAGGCTTCTAAACCGCCTGTATAATATCATACTTCGTCAAAATATGCAACAACCCCGCCTTGTCTTTTGCCACAACCGCAGGTATTTTTTTAGAAATATACCGATTCAACTGCTTAACAGGTAATTCTTCGTTGACAATAGGGAAAGGTGCGTCCATAATGTCCTCTATTTTATGTTCGGCATGGCGCATTGGGTTTTCTAAAAGATAAGTCAACACCGTATTTTCAGAAATAGAACCGACCATTTCGTTACCCGCCATAACAGGCATTTGAGAGATGTCGTATTTTTTCATCATATCAAAAGCCTCTCTAACAGTATGTTGAGGCGTGACCGAATAGAAAATCTTATTCGATTTGTTGGAAATAATGTCTCTCACTTTTAATTCATCGTCGAGGAAATTGCGTTCGCGCATCCAGTCATCGTTGAATATTTTACCGACATAACGGCTGCCGTGGTCATGGAAAATGACGACAACAACATCGTCTTTTGTAAATTGGTCGCCTAATTGCAACAAACCCGCCATGGCAGAACCTGCGGAATAGCCCAACAGAATACCTTCTTCGCGTGCCAAACGACGTGCCATCACAGCACCGTCTTTATCGCTCACTTTTTCAAAAGCATCAATCAAACTGAAATCCACGTTTTTGGGTAGAATATCCTCCCCTATCCCCTCAGTAATGTAAGGATAAATTTCGTTGGCATCAAATACGCCTGTTTCTTTATATTTTTTAAAAACAGAACCATAAGTGTCTATGCCCCAAATCTTTATGTTCGGGTTTTGCTCTTTCAAATATTGTGCTGTGCCTGAAACTGTTCCGCCTGTACCCACCCCAACAACGAGATGCGTGATTTTACCTGCCGTTTGTTGCCAAATTTCAGGACCCGTTGACTCATAATGTGCTTGACGATTCGAGAGATTGTCGTATTGATTCATCCAACAAGAGTTCGGAATCTCTTTCGATAAACGTTCTGCAATTGAATAATACGAACGTGGGTCTTCGGGTTCAACATTGGTCGGACAAACGATGACTTCTGCGCCATGCGCCTTCAAAAGGTCAATTTTTTCCTTCGATTGTTTATCACTTGTCGTAAAAATACAGCGATAACCTTTCACCGCCGCTGCCAAAGCCAAGCCCATACCCGTATTGCCAGAGGTACATTCGATAATGGTACCCCCCTCAGTAATACGCCCGTTTTTTTCAGCATCTTCAAGCATTTTGACAGACATACGGTCTTTAATGGAGTGTCCAGGGTTTAAGGTTTCGACTTTTCCTAACACCAAACAAGGCAAATGCGAAGTAATTTTGTTGATTTTAACGAGTGGCGTATTACCAATCGTTTCGAGAATATTGTTTTTATAATCCATAACAGGTGGGTTTTATTTGAAAGTCAAGGCATCTTGATTTCTATTATTAAATTTAGGGCGCAAAACTACGGTATTTATAAAGATGAAAGAAAAAAGGTGTCGGATACTTTGGAAGCATCTGACACCTATTATACTCAAACCATGCCTAAAACTTCTTTCTTAAACTGCTCACCACGGTCTTCATAGTTTTTAAACAAATCAAAACTCGCACAAGCGGGAGACAACAACACAACATCCCCCCCCTCAGTATATTTGGCAGAAATATGCACCGCATCAGCAACCGAATGTGCTTCTTCAATATTTTTGACAATAGGCGTAAAAAAATCAAGCAATTTATGGTTGTCAACGCCCATACACACGATGGCTTTGACCTTTTCAGACACTATTTTTTCAATAGATTTATAATCATTGCCTTTGTCCTGTCCCCCTAAAATGAGTACCGTTGGTTTATCCATCGCTTTCAAAGCCCAATAAACGGAGTCCACATTGGTCGCTTTCGAGTCATTGATATAATCTGTACCGTTTATATTGGCAACAAATTCAAGGCGATGTGGCGCATTGACAAACGTTTCCAAACCTTTTTGAATTTTTGCATCACTTACTCCACAAACAATAGCCGCCGCAATAGCACAAGACGCATTGAAATAGTTGTGCGGTCCACGCAGTTTGGTTTTTGACATATCAAAACGCCCCCTCAGTAAATCGGAGTCAAAATGAGTCGAAATAACCCATTCGTTGGGCTGAATGATGTTTGTATCTCTAAAACGCTTGATTTCAAGGTCTTCTTTATTCGTAATCAGTATATCGTCTTCGGTTTGATTCATCGTAATCCGAAATTTGGAAGCGACATAATTCGCCATTTTGTAGTCATATCGGTCAAGATGGTCGGGTGTGATGTTCAACAAAATAGAAATATAAGGTCTGAATGCATGAATACCATCGAGTTGAAAACTGGACAATTCGAGAACGTAAAAATCATGTTCTGGCTCTTCTGCGAGTAGTCTTGCAAAACTTCTGCCGATATTGCCGCCTACGGCAACGTCCAAACCACCCGTTTTGAAGATGTGATAAACCAAACTCGTCGTTGTCGTTTTACCATTTGAACCTGTAATACCTATGATCCGGGCATTGGTAAAACGGCTGGCAAATTCGATTTCTGAAATAATTGGAATTTTATGCCTTTGGGCATTATGAATTAAAGCAATCTTTTCAGGAATACCCGGACTTTTGATGATTTCATCAGCCTTCAAAATGACCCCCTCAGTATGACCACCACTTTCATAAGGGATTTGTGCTGCTTCTAACTCCGCTTTGTAATTGGCTTTTATCTGACTTTTATCGCTCACAAAGACATCAAAACCTTGTTTTTTTGCCAACAAAGCTGCCCCAACACCGCTTTCTCCAGCTCCGAGAATGACTATTTTTTTCATGATTTTAGATTTTGGTTAGTGACACGAATTGTATATAACATGATAATAAAAAGACTTTTAAAGCACAAAGCTAAGAATTTGTTTAGTGAAATCCATTATATAAATGCAGTGAAGATGCCGTTTTGGGTTTTATAAATTTATCCTTAACTTAGCCCATTCTCTAAAGGAAACAACTATATTTGCCCGCTTTTTCAATACATCATCCAGTCATATAAAAAAACATTATGAAAAGAATTTTAGCTTCGTTCACATTCATTTTAGCCTTCTTTTTTTCTGTAAACGCACAAACTGTTATTCATTCTGAAAACTTCAACACAAATACATCGGGCGATTGGACTGCGGTTAATGTACTCGGCGCAACGGATGTTTGGGCTTTTACATCTGGTTTTGCGACAATAAATGGCTTTGGCGACGAAAATGATGAGGATTGGTTGGTTTCACCTGAAATCGACATGGACAATAGCACTCAGGAAACTTTCAGTTTTAAGTATAAAAATCGCTTCAGTGGTCCAATGATTGAGCTGTATTATACGACCAATTATTCAGGAAATCCGTCAACAACCTCTTGGACGACTATCCCTTTGACGGCTTTAGTGGCTAATAATTCGTCAACACTACCTGCAACTTTTACGACTCTTCCCACCGTTGATGTCAGCGCTATTTCTGGAAATGTGCGCTTTGCATTCAAATACTACGGTACATCTACCTTGACAAAAGAATGGCAAATTGATGATATCGAAATTTTAGGCACTTTACCTTGTACCACACCAATTGCTCAAGCGTCAAATTTTTCTGCCGCACCTGCAAATACCTCGGCAACGATTTCGTGGACTAAAGGCGATGGCTCAAACACTTTAGTATTACTTAATACTGCAAACAGCTTTACAGCACCCGTTGACGGTACGACTTATACGGCGGTAACGACTTATGGTAGTGGTCAGCAAACGGTTTATAATAGCACAGGCTCAAGCGTAAATATCACGGGTTTGACCGCCAATACGACTTATTATGTTCAAATTTACAATTTTCAAACCTGTGTATCCCCTATTGATTACGTGACGAATTCGCCTGTATCGGGTAGTTTTATGACAAACACCACCGGAACGGGCGACTGTGTAGGTTTTCGGGCAACTGTACGCGCCAGTTTACCCACACATATTGACTTGGGTTATGATAATGCGAGAAGACGGATGTATGGCAATTGCGACAATATGAACAATACTGTTACGTGCGTTTATGGCGGTTATACGCAATCACATCCGCAAAACAGCACGGCAACGAGTATTGCTTTACCGAATGGTCGTATTATCAATGCAGAACATACTGTGCCACAAAGTTTCTTCAACAGCAACTCTCCGATGGTTGCCGATATGTGTCATTTGTTTCCGACTTACGAAACGTGGAACAGTGACAGGGGAAGCTATCCCTTTGCTGAAATACCTGATGCCCAAACAACGAAGTGGGAAATTTTACTCAACACAGCGACTTCGACAATTCCAACAAGTAATATTGAAGGTTATTCTGAATTTAGAGCTGGCTCTTATGAACCGCGTGAAGTTCAAAAAGGTAATACGGCGCGAGCCATTTTGTATTTCTATACAGTTTACGAAAGTCAAATGAACACGACATATAGCCATCCAATAACCGATGTCGCCAACGTTCAAACACTTTATAATTGGCATATACAAGACCCTGTAACACAAGCAGATATAGATAGGAATAACTGCATTAAAACCTACCAAGGTAACGGCAATCCTTACATTGACCATCCTGAATGGGTCGCTCAAGCTTTTGGCTGTGGTATCATCATTCCTGTCGAATTAGTATCCTTCGAGGGTAAAAACCAAGGCACTTACAACGCTTTGACGTGGCAATCCGCTACTGAAAAAAATGCTCATCTTTATTCAATTGAACGCAAAGACAATGAAAAATGGGGTGAAATTGGACGTGTTAAAGCCTCTGGCAATACATCAACAATCCAAAAATACAGCTTCGATGATACGAATCCGAACCCCCTCAGTATTTACCGCCTTCGCATGGTTGATAACGACGGTGTCGAAACGTTTTCTAAAACCATTACCATCGAAAATCAGAAAAAAGCATTTTCGCTTAAAATGTTCCCGAATCCAGCAAAGGATTTCGTCACCTTTCGCGCTACAACAACTGAAAGACAATCTTTAAATATCAAAATTACAGATATTTCTGGTCGTGTCATCATGCAACGTGCTTATATTGTTGAAAGCGGACAAGTGGAAGAAAATATCAATATCGTGTCTTTACCCAATGGTATTTATTTCTTTACTTACGACAATGGTTACTTCAAAACCGTTGAGCGTTTTGTTAGACAATAGATAAGTAATGATGAAATATGAATGATGAAATATG
>JANMJN010000157.1:0-3069 GCA_031371355.1 Saprospiraceae bacterium | reverse complement strand
CCTATTAATATATACCGGTCTTCTTTTGTAGCGATTCAGCGTTAATGTTTACCTTAAATTTCAGAAGAAGGGCTCATTGATTGATTGAAACCTGTGTTACATTATTCAAAATGAAAAAAAATGCAGTTTTGCAGTAAAAATGTTTTTACAGCAAAACATTTAAACAGACAAACACTTTGCAGTAAAAATGTTTTGCCGTAGCTTTGCCGCAAGAGAAAGGGTGATGACTTGGCATTTCTTATTTGCGCCTACGTTTCCGCCCCATCCTACCGGCGATAAGGCTTTTTTTCTAAAATTTAAGACTAAAAAACAAAACAAATGCCACTCTGTCAGTGAAATAAAATAAATGTGGCTTAAAATAAACAAAAACAAAAAAGGCATGAAAAACATTTTGCAGCATAAACGTAAAAACATTTTTACTGCAAAATGTTTCGCCGCAAAACCTTAAAAACGCATGATAATATCCGTTACTTCGCTCAAAGGGGGCGTTGGCAAATCGACCATCACACAAAATTTAGCGGTGTGTTTTGCCCAATCAGGCTACAAGGTCTGTATTGCAGATGCCGACACCAATCAAAGTGCACTGCGTTGGTCAAGCCTGCGTGATGCAGATTTACCCCCCGTTCCAGCATTCGGAACACCTGAAAAAACTTTATCGAGCAATATCAAACAGCTCAATGCCGATTACGAAATCGTGCTGATTGACGGCACGCCGTCGCTCGATCGGGTCACAAGTCGCATTATTTTGTTGGCTGATATTGTGCTTGTCCCTATCTTACCGAGTGGTTTAGACATTTGGGCGACAGAGCAATTTTTAGAACGCCTTGCTGATGCACGGGCGCAAAAAGAATCGGGTGAAATACCCGCCTACTTCATTCTGAATCAGTTTCAATCAAATTTTAACTTAAACAAAGAATTTAAAGAAGTGCTGAACGAAACGGATATTCCTGTACTCGAAAGCATGCTTCGCCCGCGTGTAGCCTATCGAGAAGCCGTGATAAAAGGGTTAGGTGTCTATGAATTTAAGGATGATAAAGCCAAAAGCGAATTTATCGCGCTTTACAACGAAATTTTGGACATTATAACAAAAGCATAGAAACATATTTACTGCAAAATGTTTTGCAGCAAATATGTTTCTATCTATTTTTCCCCCCCTCAGTATTTTTCATTAAAAAAAATCAGAAAAACATGTTAGATAAAAAATTGGGTTTAAAAGATACGTTGAGACTTGCCCCTAAAATAGCTCTACCAAAAAATGAGCCAAATATGGAGGCAACAGACCGCATGGTACAAAAACTTCACGCCGAGGAAGTTGTCGCTCCGGTTGCCGTAACCGTTGTTCCACAGACAATTATAGAAGAAGTGCAACCTGTTACTGAAAGCAGGCGAATTACGCTCGATGTGCCACTTGATCTTTACAAGCAAATGAAACGCCGCGTATTCGATGATGGTGTGACGTTAAAAAAATATATTCTGGAATTGGTCAATCAAGATTTGAATCCCTAAAAAGGAAAGCGTACCAAAGTGTATATGCCTTTTTAGGTCACAAAAGGTGTTCTTTAATCAACAATGAACATCAGTCATTTTCGTAAGTCGTTCAATATCAAACTGTTACAGGAGATAAATTGGGCTGTTATTAAAATAACCCGCCTTTATCATTAGGAAGTACCAAACTGCACGTACATTTTTAAAATAACGGTTTATCTTTTTTCCCTGTTTTTATGCTCTTGTTATTATTCCATTTGCCCTCTTTTTATATTTTTGAAAAGTTAAAACAACAATTTTGTTGTTATAGGTATGAAAAAACTATAGGAATACTATTATAGGTTTGAGTACCAAACTGCACGTACTGTAAGTACCAAACTGCACGTGAAAAACGGGGGATTTTTGCACCAAACTGAGCGTGGAAAACTTAAACAATTATTGCTTGCCTTGAATTTTAGTAATTTTTGCACTAAATTGAACGTGGAAAAGCGACAAAAGTACCAAATTGAACGCCTCTACAACTAATAGGTACCAAACTGAGCGAACTTTTACTTAAGGAAGGTACCAAACTACACGTATATATATAGGTGAAAAGCGTTGTACTCGCTTAAAGACAGGTAGGAAGTTGCAAGACAGTACCAAACTTCACGTAAGTTTAAAGCCAAAATCGGGAATCGAATGGATTTTCTGTGGTATCGGGGTCGGCGAGTTATATAAATATAGCCCCTTGTTGGCATCTTCCTCAAAACGAGCCTGAATGTATTGAAGACGCACCATAATCAGCGTTTTGCGGAAAACCTGCTTAAATTTCTTCATCTCGCCATAACCACTGCCAAATTGGTCTTTCAAGTTTTGCCAAGACACGAATTGTGGTTTATCGCGGTCAATACGGTGCAAACGTTGCGCCAACCAAGCATAGATATCGAGTGCCATCGCATTATGAGACAATGCGCCCAAAGCTCTTTCGTCTAGCGGAATGGCATGATTCATCAAACTATTGAAATAATCGTCGGTCAATTGCACATTTGAATTCCAAATAATACGCTTATTGTCGTCTTTTGGAAACCAAGAGTCAAAAGCCTTTACAATTTGTAGATTTACTTGCATCCCACGCTCGCCATCAGAATAACCCAAACTAATAAGCGAGGTGGTCAACCGCCGCAACTGTTCTTTCACTTCATTTATCGTTCGTCCATCAGTATTCAAGCCTAAAGATTTGATAAAAGCGGACATTGTATCCTCTATATGCAGTGTTTTATCCTGTGTTTTTATCGCTTGCGAGTTGATGTGCGCCAAAATGAGGCGTGCTTTCGTGCCATAAGGCAAACCGACAAACTCAAATTTCCCAGTTTCGGGGTTTAAAGCATCGTTTGCTTGAACAGCAAGGCTCACATGACCTTGTTGTTGTTGCCAAACACGCACATCGTCGCCCGGATTGCGATAGGGTAAGAAGGTTTGGCACAAAACCGAATGCTGAAAAATAGCTTCTTTAATCGTCGCAGGGTGGATGATTAAATCCAAAGCCGTTTTTTGAATACGGTCTTTGATGGGAGTCGTTTTATTGTCTTGTGACATTAGGCAGTC
>JANMJN010000112.1:0-3918 GCA_031371355.1 Saprospiraceae bacterium | reverse complement strand
GAATAATTTTTGGAATAAGTGGAGCTAAAGTTCGGGGAAATTTGGAATTTCCCCGAACTTGGTAAGCAATAAGGACGTTATTTGACAAGTTTGTATTAACTTTGGAACAAAAAATCAAATGATTAACTATCCTGTCAAATCCGATGTCCTCCTTTTTTTAAGGCAATTAGTCGCGTCTTTACAACCTTTTGCACAAGCCCATTCTGTGGCGTTGACTTTTGAATGTGATAAAGAGACTTTGTTATTGAGTTATCATCCCGAAACGGTGGCTTCGGATGTGATGCAGTTGCTTTGCCGTGTTGTAACATTTACGCCTCAACATCAGCGCGTCAAATTGAGCACAACCTTACACGATGAGGGCGATACATTTTACTTGAAACTCGTGGTCGAAAACACAGGCGTTAATATCTCGCGTGTTCGGGAAATTGCAGCAAAAACGCAGAATCCTGTTATCGTTCATGCGGACAGAGATAAAAGTACAGCTTATGAAATACATTGGTATTTGGAAAAACCAATAGAAACGACCCCCTCCCTATCAGAAGCCGTTTCGCATCCGCCCGATAATGTTCGCAACTTTTATGCGGCTGTCCGCAATCGTTTGAGTACACATTTTCAGAAACAGGAGAATCGCTTGGCAATATTGGCAGAAGAAAACCCTCAAGCCGCTGTTTTTCTTCAGAAAACCCTGGCTGTCATCTATGCACATATTGGCGATGAGGCATTTGATGTGGAGCAATTGGCGCAGTCAATGGGCATGAGTCGGATGCAATTGCATCGAAAACTCAAGCCTTTGGTGCATTTGTCGCCTGTTCATTATATCCGCGACGTGCGTTTAATCCGTGCCAAAGAACTGATAGAGAAAGAGGATTTGACCATTGGTGAAATCTGTTTTCAACTCGGTTTTCAAAGCCAAAGTTATTTCACACGTGCGTTTGTTGAGAAGTATGGGGTGCGTCCGACGACGTATCGGCATAAGAAACAATAGGAATGTTATCAAAATGTTACATTAGGGCAAAAGATTGGTGAAAACGGGCTAAATACTGAGGGGATAGATACCTTAACTTTGCAATATTAAGTTCACCAATAAAAAACAATAGCAATGAATCAAGTAATGAAAAACAAAGAGTTCATCTTAGCCTACTTCCATGCGATGGAAAGCAACGATGAGATAACGCCCGAATTGCTCGCTCGATACACCACAGACCAGGGACTCATTCAGCATATCCTCTTTTTCGAGAGCGTTTTTCCAGGCTATAAAATGGCGTATGATGAAATAACTGCCGAAGGCAATCGCGTTGTGGTGCGTTGCAATATGACGGGCAAACATGAAGGGATGTTTGGCGACATTCCACCGACGCATCGGACTGTGAACCTGCCTTGCGTGGTCTCTTACACCATCGAAAACAACAAAATAGTGAGTCATTGGCTCATTTCAGACCAAATGCTTTTAATGCAGCAATTGGGTGTTGAGCCTGCTGCTGCGGCGCATTAAATTCTTTTTTTAATTCATAAAAAACAATAACAATGAATCAAGCAATGAAAAACAAGGAGTTCGTGATTGAATACCTCAACGTTCTTAGTGGTAAAGACAAAACGCCCGAAATCCTCGCTCAGTACACCACAGACCAAGAGCTTATCGGGCACATCATTTTTTTCGATAGTGCCTTCCCAAAGTATGAAATGATAGCCGATGAAATGATTTCAGAAGGCAATCAGATTATTGTTCGGGCGCGCATGATTGGCAAACATGAAGGCGTATTTGGCGACATTCCGCCGAGTCATAGAAGTATGGATTTCCCTTTTGTTGTCAGTTATATCATCGAAAACAATAAAATTGTTAGCCATTGGCTCGTTGCCGACCAAATGCTTTTGATGCAGCAATTGGGTGTTGAACCTGCAGTGGCAGCTCATTAAGCCTTTCTATTTTTTCTTTTAAAAAATAATCCACGTTCACCATTAATATTAGTCGCAGACTGTGTATAATTCTTCAGATGACCATTTGAAGGACAGTTGTTTGTTTGCCCCAAACCTATTACTTCATTTCTTAAAAAACAATGTCAAATGAAAAATTCAACAATTACATTTCTATTTTCAGCTATCAGCTTTTGCTGTTTGGCTCAAACGCCTTTTACAGAGCAGACACTTTTGGATATGAACAAACGCATGATACAAGATTATGCCAAATTCATAGCAGAAGAAGTATCACCCGACTATACATTTATAGCAGCTGACGGTGCTATTATTGCCTATCAAGCGATGAAAGATTTTAAAAGTCCAATTTTAGAATGGAATACATACGATTTGAAAATCAAACAAGTTGGCAATGCTGTCTTTGTGAGAGGTATCAATAAACACCGTGTTCAATCCGCTTCGTCTGCTGAGATATGGCAATATAATGTTCATTTTATCTACACTTATGAGTATAAAAATGGCAAATGGCTGTGGCTATCGGCGCATCATATTTACAATAATCCAAGTAAGGCAGAAGACGAAGCCGCTATCAAAACCGTCGTAGAAGCCGAATGGAAAGCCTTTCACGACGGCAATACTGAGGGGGTGCGCTCATACTGGCGTTTTACACCACAAACCCGCGCCGTTGCCACCACGATAGCTGGGCAAACACTTTATGCCAATAGCGGTGATGAACTACGCCAACTTTATACAGACATAAAACCCGACAATATTACTTTTTCCAATGCCAACTACAATATCAAAATCAATAGCGGCGGCAATTCTGCTTATGTGACTTATGACCAAACCTCGTATGATGCTGCTGGTAAAGTCCTTTATTTGTCGCATGATTTTCAGTATATGGAACGTGTGAATGGGGTTTGGAAAATTGCTGCTATATCGGTGCATTTTTATTAGCCGTAGTTTTAAAGCGGTTGTACCAGCGCATTAGGTCTTTCTTTTTCCTTTAAAAATAATCCACGTTCACATTTAATATTAGTCGCAGACTGAATATAATACTTCAGATGACCATTTGAAGGAAAGTTATTTGTTTGCCTTTTTACAAACCTATTTATCCATTTTTTAAAAAACAATGTCAAATGAAAAACGCATTTATACTCATTATTGGTGGCTTACTCTTCTGTACACCCTCTTTTTCACAAACGGCAGAGCAGGAAGCCATCAAAAAAGTCTGCATTGCAGAAAGCCAAGCGGTTTCGGACTTTGATTATGAGGCTTACGCTGCTTGCCATGTTCAAACGGCTGATGAACAATTAGTTTACAACAATCCCAAAGGCACTTATGGTGTTACAATAGGTTGGGATTCAATCAGCAAGACCGTGAAAGGCTGGTTAAAATCGGGCAAAAAAGAAAACGTCAGTAAGGTATCTGGCGACAATTTTACCATTGTGATACACGGCGATATGGCGTTTGCTGCTTACGATGGACACGTCCAAAAAGTAGCCGATGGCAAGACCACCAGACTGCGCGAAAACCGCACCTTGCTGTATAGTTCAGGGCAATGGAAAATATTGGCAGTTCAGGTTTATATTGATTACTCCTCGGGGAAATAAGTCGTCCCTATACTGAGGGGGGTATTTCAAACCTATTCATTCATTTCTTAAAACAATGTCAAATGAAAAATTTAACGATTACACTCTTATTCGCCGCTTTGGGTCTCCTTGCTTTCGTACCTACGGCTAAAAAACCAGTTTCGCCCTTAGGTACGGACAAAACCAAAGATTGGAGCGGCGATCCTTTTATTGAAAAAAAGGTGCGCGTCAAAAAATAGAAAGACCCTTCTCCATTGGGGAATTCATAGCCACCGTTGGGAAAACGGACTCAGGCTTGGCGAAGGCGTCGCCGACGATCACCAGCGACGTGGCCCGTCGTGCCTGCGCGGTGCGCAACACTTCATGCGCATCGAGTGTCCGACTGGTGAGTGTGATCACCTCGCCGCCCGTGAGG
>JANMJN010000459.1:0-1951 GCA_031371355.1 Saprospiraceae bacterium | reverse complement strand
AAAAATGGTGCTAAAGATAGAACAGTAAACAAGATTAGCTTTGTCATAAAGTATTGTTTTTCAATATTTTAAATCGAATGAGAACAAAAATGGTTCATCAAATACATTTTGATGAACCATTATTATTATTATCTATAATGAACGCATTGTTAAAAAGTAAAATTTATCAAGCAGTAGCGAGAGACGTTTTATTCGCTGATTTCTGCACATCAATATTTACTTCGGGCACTACTTCAATCGCTTTAGCTGCGCGAAACGCGGCATCTGCTTCAGTCCTCTTGCCAGCTTTTTCGAGTGTGAGCGCATAAGTTTCCCATGCTTTGCGACGATGCGCGAAGTTAGGGTCACTGGGTTTGAAAGTACGTTTAGTGACTAATTTTAGCTCGAAAATAGCTTCTTCCAATTGGCTCATCTCTAAATGACATTCGCCTTTGATGCGACGAGCTGCCCAGAAAACGGGTTGATACGGTACGGCATTTTTTACAGCTAAATCCAAATCTTCAAGTGCACCTTCCAAATCGCCTAATTGACGCTTGATAATGGCACGACCAATCAGGGCTTCGGAGTTTATATGCAAACTGATACTTTTCGTAAAGTCTAAAATCGCTTCTTGAAGGCGACCCAAACGATGATTCGCCACACCGCGACGTTCATATGCTTGTTCGTAACCTTCATATTTTTCGATTGCTTTTGTCAATAACTCGATTGCGTTCTCTTCTTTTCCGGGTTTACGGAGCAAAGATGCGCCACGAGTATATTGAGATGTCGCATATTTATCGCCTTGTGGGGTGATAATAGCTTCTTGAAGCAATTGTTTCCCTTCTTGTTGCAACACCCAAATGTGCAAAACACCCGCTACAGCATAAGTGCGCAGTTCATTGAATAAATTAATGGTGTTTTTCCACGTTTTTTCATTGTTTACTTCAAATAAAGTGCGTGGAACGGTGATAGCCATATCTTCTGCAGAGAGATGTTCTTCCCCTTTTAAGACAATATCATTTTTGTAATATTGTTCTAAACGGCGAGTATATTGTTCGATCATCATATCATAGCTTTTTTGCGTACCAAACGCAAGCCGACCTTTTATAATTACCTTAATTGTAGTATTCATAATCTCTACTGTTTTTTTGATGCTTTTCATTATTTAGGCACAAAGAATATTATATGCTGCTCTGTATCAGCTTTTTCTGAATTACGTATATCACTCAACTCTTGTTTTGAGCGGTGCGTAGGATGTGTGGTTAAAGTGTCGTGTATAAAAACTTGGTTAAAGTTTTAGCAATGCGGCACGACAAGGATAAAATCTAATGAAGCCGCAGAAATGTTCTTACTGCGTAGTTTGCAAAATTTGCTTCCCTCATAGTGATATCGTCGAAAATTGAATATTTTGACGATTATTGAGTATTTATTTATTTACGAACTTTAGGAATTGTCCAAGAATGTGGAAATACAAAGGTACACCAAAATAGTTATATAGGCAACCTTTGTTTGTTTTTTTTTATTTGAAGAAGCAATTTTTTTTATTAATATTCAAACAAAAAAAACTTTAATTAGTAAACGATATATCGTATTGATTTTGTTTCAAAAAATTAAAAAAATTTAACAATAATTTTATTGGCTGATAATATGGCGAATTTCATTGGATCCAACACATAGTGTATAGGGTAATGTAAAAAAAAAATAGGTAAAAAAAGATTTTTTTTTCTTTTGCTACACTTGTTTTTCAACCAATAAACAAAATTAAAAACATCTTCTCTCTATATAAAAGGACAAAATGGCTACGCTCTCCGCTTGGACTTTTTGTCAATTTTTTTTTACAAACCGATTGGGCTCATAAGATACAAATAAACTGTTAAGCTCGAATAATCGCGAAAATCTCAACAGTCTAAAAGTAAATATACTATGAACGAAAGCCAAATATGGCTAAAATCCTTCCTTGACAAATGAACCG
>JANMJN010000039.1:0-9548 GCA_031371355.1 Saprospiraceae bacterium | reverse complement strand
TTCAGCAAATGGCAAAACAGGTTATTTATGGAGTGGCATTTTGACAACCGTTGTCAAGACAACAGAAGAAGAAGTCGGTAATGACATCACTTTCCTCGTTGGAATGTCTTCGTATAATGAAAAAGATTATAAAGTGACCTTACAAGTTCGTGCTGCTAAAAATGGTAAAGAAATCGCTAAAACCGAATTCCAAAGTGTCGGCGATTTGGGTTATGAATTGAGTTTATCGTTTAAAAGCGGTGGCTTTGATAAGGTAAAACAAGTGTTATCTATCGAAATGACTTTTGGCGCCTGCGATTATGCACAAGGCGACAATTTGGTGTTTTTTACTGAGGGGTCTAAATTGGTGCGTTTGATGGAAACGGTCAGCTCATCATCGGCAGGTGCGGGTTACGGTTCTGAAAATTATATTTTACCTTATGACAAAGGTGGCATCGGCGGTCATGTCTTGGTAACTGAAGACTCTGCTGAAACAGAAGAAGTGACCCGCAATGGACAAGTTGATTTTATTACCAAAAATCAAAAATATAAAATCACTTTGTACAAATGGACAGGTGCAAAATTGGAAAAAGTGTTTTCACGATAAAGATTTTTTTTTCATCCTAAATCAAACGACAGATGAATAAATTCTACGCGCTTATTGGACTACTATTGGCATTTAGCCAACAGAGCAATGCTCAAACTCGTTTTACGCCTGAAAAATTGGAAGCCTTGAAAAAGGAAATTATGACCGAAGTTGAAAAACGTCACAACCAAACGGCGGAAATGAACGATATGATTTTCAGCTTCGCTGAACTTGGTTTTCAAGAATGGGAAACGTCTAAATACTTGACTAATATCCTTGAAAAAGAAGGCTTTACGGTTGAAAAAAATATCGCAGGTATTCCCACCGCTTGGATCGCTCGTTGGGGAAATGGCAAACCTGTCATCGCTATTGGTTCTGATGTGGACTGTATTCCCAAAGCATCTCAAAAACCTGGCGTTGCTTACCACGACCCACTCATTGAAGGCGCACCTGGTCATGGCGAAGGGCATAACTCTGGTCAAGCCCTAAACATCACAGCTATTCTGGTGATGAAAAAAATTATGGAACGTGAAAAAATACCTGGCACATTGATGGTCTGGCCCGGTATTGCAGAAGAATTGGTTGGCGCAAAGGCGTATTACGTCCGCGATGGTTTTTTCAAAAATGTTGATGCTTGCATTTTTACTCATGTCAACAACCAATTGGCGGTCAAATATGGCGATAATGGTGGCAATGGTTTGGTCAGCGTCAAATTTCATTTTGAAGGCGAAGCAGCACATGCCGCAATGAATCCTTGGCGCGGCAAATCGGCTCTCGATGGTGTCGAGTTGATGAATGTGGGCTGGAATTACAAACGCGAACACTTATTACCAACACAACGTTCCCACTACGTCATTGTCAATGGGGGCGACCAACCCAATGTGGTGCCTTCAAAAGCCTCTGTTTGGTATTTTTTCAGAGAGAGAACCTATCCACGAATCAAAGAATTGTTTGAAGCAGGCAAACGCATCGCGCAAGGTGCTGCCATGATGACCGATACAAAAGTCTCTTGGGAAGTCGTCGGTTGTGCCTGGCCTGGGCATTTTAGCAAGCCTATTGCCGAAACCGCTTATGAAAACATTAAGCGAGTCGGTATGCCAACTTGGTCAGAAGCCGACCAAACTTTAGCAAAAGCGCTACAAAAAGAGTTAGAATCGCCTGTTCAAGAAGGTCTTTCGATGAAAATTGACTCCACCTTGGAAGTCCGCAGCTCTATGGGTGGTGGGTCAGATGATATTGCTGATATTTCGTGGTCTTTGCCAACCATCGTCTTGGGTTATCCGTCCAACATCCCCAGTTTGCCTGGTCATCATTGGGCAAATGCTGTATCAATGGCAACACCAATCGCTCACAAAGGCATTACAGCAGGTGCAAAGGTTGAGGCTTTGACCCTGTTAGACATGCTCAATGACCCCAAAATCATCGAAAATGCTTGGGAATATTACAAAACAGAACAAACCAAAGAGACAAAATACGAGCCACTCATATCACCAACGGACAAACCAGCTATCACGATCAATACAGATGTGATGGCAAAGTTTCGTCCTGAAATGAAGAAATATTATTATAACCCAACAAAATATAAATCGTATTTAGAACAATTGGGGATCAAATATCCGACTGTTAGAATAACGGATACTAAGAAACCATAAAGTTGTGAATTCTTGAAATGACCAATGGCTGTATGACAAGTGAAGTCATACAGCCATTTGATTTTTAAGCCATTAAGAATTAGCAATAAGTCTCAAATGCTTTTTTAAGATTCATTGCAATCGCTTCCGCAGGGCGACCTTCAATGTGATGACGCTCAATGAAATGAACCAATTTACCCTCTTTGAATAAAGCCATAGAAGGCGATGACGGTGGATAAGGTAAAAAATAATCTCTTGCTTTTGAAACAGCTTCGCCGTCAACACCTGCAAAAACAGTGACCATTTTTGTCGGTACTTTACCCTCACGAGTGGACATAACCGCCGCAGGACGAGCATTGCGTGCCGCACAGCCGCAAACAGAATTGACGATGACAAAAACAGACCCCTCCGTATTGTCGAGGACTTTTTCGACATCTTCGGCAGTGTGCAGGCTTTCAAAGCCATTCTCAGTCAATTCGGCAGCCATAGGTGCTGTCAGATGCTCGGGATATTGCGATTGTTGTGGAATTTGATAATACATAACTAACTGAGTTTAAAGTTCAGCGTCTGAACAGATTAAACAATAATTTTTATTTCGATGCAAAGTTATGAGTCTAAACACAGTTATTTATAAAAATGTTTAAATTTTGCCATTTTAACAAACAATTTTTACCTCCCTCAGTATTTTTTAAGACAAAAGACAACTTTTACTTTTTTTGTCGTAAAAAATAACACCTATTCTCATTTTTCAATTCCTAACTTTGCGACATGAAATCGAATACAGAACTCAAAATCTATAATTCGCTCACAGGCGAAAAAGAAGTTTTCACCCCCATCCACGCAGGGCGCGTCGGTATGTACGTCTGCGGACCGACCGTTTACAACGATGTGCATCTCGGTAATTGCCGTACGTTCGTCAATTTCGACGTGATTTATCGCCATTTGCAATACCTCGGCTACAAAGTTCGTTACGTCCGAAATGTCACCGATGTCGGTCATCTCGAAGGCGACGGTGAACAACCCGATGCAGAAGACAAAATGATGAAACGCGCCCGTATCGAACAACTTGAACCCATGGAAGTGGCTTCAAAATACACGAATGGGTTCCATGATATGATGCGGATATTCAATGCATTGCCGCCCTCCATCGAACCACGTGCAACGGGTCATATTCCTGAACAAATTGAAATGGTTGAGGAAATTGTGAACAAAGGTTTTGCCTACGAAGCCAACGGCTCTGTTTATTTCGATGTGCCAAAATTCATTCAAGTGAAAGGTTCTTATGGCAAGTTATCCGGTCGTATCGTAGATGATTTGATGACAGAAACCCGCGATAACCTGAAAAAACAAGATGAAAAACGTCATCCAGCCGATTTTGCAATCTGGATGAAGGCTTCGCCTGAACATCTGATGCGCTGGAAATCGCCTTGGTCTGTCGGCTTCCCTGGTTGGCATTTAGAGTGTTCCGCGATGAGTCGTAAATACTTGGGCGAAACATTTGACATTCACGGCGGCGGCAACGATTTGAAGTTTCCACACCATGAAAACGAAATAGCGCAAAACGTCGGTGCTTGCAATCACAGCGGTGCAAAACTGTGGATGCACGCCAATATGTTGTTGTTGAATGGTAAAAAAATGTCAAAATCTGATGGCAATACCATTTCACCACCACAGCTTTTTACAGGCGATTCAGAACACGTCACTAAGGGTTATTCGCCTATGGTTGTCCGTTTTTTTATGCTTCAAGCGCATTATCGTTCGACCCTTGACATTACGGATGATGCTTTGCAAGCGGCTGAAAAAGGCTACAAACGTTTGATGGAATCTTATAAGATTTTACAAACCTTAACGCTGAAAGGTGGTAGCGAAACAGATTCAGATAAAGAAGTCAACGCATTGATAGACAGCGCATTAGATGATATGAATGACGACTTTAATGCACCGCGCGCCTTGTCTCGTTTGTTTGAATTATGCTCAAAAATCAATGCTTTCAAGGGCGGACAGCTCGATTTGACGCACATTACTGAGGGGTCATTAGAACGTTTGAAACAGGTATTCAACGATTTTATTTTCACTATTTTTGGATTAAATGACGAATCTGCTTCTGGTGAAAACGGTCAATCAAGCCTTGAAGGTGTCATGCAGTTGGTCATTGATTTGCGGACGCAAGCACGTACAACGAAAGATTGGGCAACTTCGGATAAAATCAGAGATGGCTTAAAAGCCGCAGGTATCCAGTTGAAAGACTCGAAAGAAGGGACAACTTGGACAAAAGAATAAATTAGGTTTTTTACTTTTTTTTAAAAAAAAATCATGGTTCGAAATAATATGAAATGGATTATCGGAATCCTTCTACTTGTTTTCATCGGAACGGCTTTGTTGCCACTTGTTTGCAGCAGCGATGGCACTTCTCCGAATACTGTTACAGGTGATAAACCTTTGCCAGATATTACAATCCCGAAATTTAACTCTGATTCAGCTTATGTTTATACTGAAAAAGTTGTTTCATTCGGTACACGGGTAACCGGCTCCCCAAATGCCACAAAAGTACGGGCATGGATTGTTGGGCAATTCAAAAAGTATGGTGCTGATATTATTGAGCAACCTTTCAAAGCAAAAACCTATGATGGCAAGTCGCACGATGCCGTCAATATCATCGCTCGGACGAACCTCAACGCCACGCAACGCATCCTACTTTCAGCACATTGGGACTCTCGTCCGTTTGCCGATCAAGATTCAACAAAGAAAAATGAAGCCATTTTGGGCGCAGACGATAGTGGTTCAGCGATTGGTATGTTGTTAGAAATGGCGCGTCAGCTGCAACTGACACCCCTCAGTAATATAGGCGTTGATTTCGTTTTGTTTGATGCAGAAGACTACGGTGAGGCGGACAAAGAAAACAAAGAAGGCACTTGGTGTCTGGGTTCACAACATTGGGCAAAAAACTTACATGTGCCGGGTTATACTGCAAAATATGGTATCAACCTCGACATGGTTGGTGCGCGCAATGCACGATTCACAAAAGAGTCGTTCTCAATGAAATTTGCATCACAGACCGTTGAAAAGGTTTGGCGTGTCGGTCGTTACTTGGGTTATACACAGCTTTTTGTTGATGAAGCTTCACGCGGACCAATGTTGGACGACCATTATTTTGTGAATACACTTGCTAAAATTCCGACAATTGACATCATCAACCACCCAACAGATAGTTATTTTGGTAAATATTGGCATACTCATCAAGATGATATGAGCGTCATTGACAAAGAAACGTTGCGTGGCACTGGTCAAACATTATTGAGCCTTTTGCATTATGAAAATGCGGGTGCATTTTCTTATTAATCCTTTTTACTTTGTCGGTTTTGGCTTTAAGAAAAGTCAAATTTTTGTAATAATATTGTAATAATATTGACGTACATAAAACACATTTCCATCATAATCGTTACATGTACTATACATTAGTAAAAAAAACGAAACAATGTTTTTTCAAAAAAAACATCTCAAAATGAACTAAAAATGACGATTATGCGTTTTAATATTATTGTATGGTAAAATAAAGCGGGCAAAACGTTGTCACAGTTTAAAGATTAGTTAATAAGGTGTTAATAGCCTTGTTTTTTAAAATACTTTTAGTGAAACTTACGTCTATTAAAGTGGAATTAAGTTTTCGCAATAAAAAATAAAAGTCTAATATTCGACTATAAGAATTTATGTTCATGGGATTATAAGTTTGTTGTTGGGGCTGTCCTGATTGAGTTCAGGACGGCTTTTTTTGAAAAAAAATTTTTGATATTCTAATACAACACTAATGAATTCCAAACGATATGTTAAACCGTCCTGTTTGAGGTGCAAGTGTGAATCGAAAAACGTTCTTTTGTAACATCAATCGAACATTCACAAAGACGAAGAATAAGAAAATACAGGATAAGATTCCCTGGTTTTAGTTGGTTTTGTTTGTAATAGTTTGGGGAGGGCAGTTATCAATACTTGCCCTCTTTTTTTATGCACCTCAAAAGGATTTCGCTCTCTTACCTATTTAGTCATAAAATACCACTTTCGTTTTTTAACTTTGCGTCTCAAAAAAACGCCTCTATACTGAGGGGGGGTAACAGGATACGTCTTGAATATCCTCTTTTCTACTGGATATTTGAAAAATCAAACATTAAAAAAAGCAATGACTAAACTTCATGCAGCCATTACAGGTGTCAACGGATACGTTCCAGACTACATATTAACCAACGCCGAACTTGAGAAACTGGTAGAGACCACCGACGAATGGATTACAAGTAGAACAGGTATCAAAGAAAGACATATTCTCAAAACGCCGGGTTGGGCAACGTCTGACATGGCTGCGGAAGCGGTTAAAGGGCTTTTGGCAAAAACCGATACGAAGCCCGAAGAGGTCGAACTCCTTATTTGTGCAACGGTTACCCCAGATATGCACTTTCCAGACACAGCTAATACTATTTGCGACAAAGCAGGCATCAAAAACGCTTGGGCTTATGATATAAACGCGGCTTGTTCAGGCTTTTTATATGCCCTTATGACGGGTGCCAAGTTCATTGAAACGGGTATGCACAAAAAAGTCATCGTCGTCGGCGCAGATATGATGTCCAGCATTGTGGACTATACAGACCGCACAACGTGTATCATTTTCGGTGATGGTGCAGGCGCTGTCATGCTTGAACCGACGAAAGACGGTCTCGGTGTCATTGACGGCGTACTGAAAGGCGATGGTGCAGGGCGTGCTTTTCTACATATGAAAGCGGGTGGTTCTGCCCTCCCTGCATCGCATGAAACGGTTGATAAACGTCACCATTTTGCCTATCAAGAAGGACAACCAGTCTTCAAAGCAGCCGTCAAAGGCATGTCAGGTACGATGAATGAAGTTTTGACACGCAACCACATGACCATTGATGACATTGATTGGGTCGTCCCACATCAAGCCAATAAGCGCATCATACAAGCTGTTGCCGATATGTCGGGTGCACCCACTGAAAAAATAATGGTTAATATTCATCGTTACGGTAATACGACTGCTGGAACATTGCCTCTTTGCCTTTGGGATTACGAAAACCAACTCAAACGAGGTGATAATTTGCTGCTCACTGCCTTTGGTGGGGGCTTCACATGGGGGTCTATTTTGTTAAAATGGGCTTATGATGGTTTAGAATTTGGCGTTTAAAATAATGGATAATGGAAAATGGATAATAAACGCCATTATCCATTTTCCCATTATCAACTATCCACTAATAAAATGACTGATAAAGTAAAATTTGATAGTTTCGTAGAAAAATTTCCCGAAACAGAGCTACCTATAACATTGCGTGACGATTCGCATCATGATTTTGAGCAAAATTCGCCGATTTCTGATACAATGATTGCCGAGTTTATATCGCGTTATGAGACATCAATGATGGACGAGTTTACTGAATACGTCGCCTGTTTCCGCTTACCGAGAACACCTAAACAAGCCTATCAAGCCCTTGTTTATTGGAAAGCAGCCTTAATGCAATACGATTACGTACTAGCCACATACAGCAGCGATGGCAATATGATAGACAAAAAAGCCATCGCTGGCACTAAAGCCATTGGTGATGCGGTGCAACATAGCCTCGCAACGATAGATGAAAAACTGGCAATTTTCGTCGCTGAAGGGGCTGCTACTGAGGAGGGGGATTATGACCCGAACTCGACTAAAACGCATCGTTTTGAGATTTTAGAAAATGGTAGAATCGAGCAAGATTATTGACAATGACCATATTACGATGAATGAAAAATATAAAAATCTACTTTCATCAGGCGTAAACAACCGCGTAATCGTCCTTTCAGAAACAGAAGTTGCTAAGGTTTTTGAAAGAGACACAGGCTCCTCTATATATTCAGAAGCAGCAAAAATGCGTTTTGCAAATAATATCAATTACCTTGTATGTCAATTTATTCGTTTAGAGATAGACGAGGTGAACAAAAAAGATATGGTTGTGATGGAGCGCATTTATCCTCTGGATTTTCGCAGTTTTGAAATCAGCAAAAGAGAAATTATTTTTGAGACTTTTGAAGCCCGCTTGAGCGAATTGCATAAAAACGGCTTCGTTCATCGCGATTTACACCGCCCCTCTGCAGACCAATTTGGTGAAAAATATGACAATATTCTGTTGACTACTGAGGGGCTGCGTTTGATTGATGTCGGCATTTCAGCCCTTAAAACCGAAGTTGATGATACTGTGTTTTATAACTATGTAAAAGCAGAACTCAAAGACCTTGAAAAATTCAAACACTATTTTTTGACTCGATAAATAAATCAGTAACACACCATTCACCATTAAAATATTCAACTTTCACCTTTAAATGAATCTACCTCTAAAAATAGCTCGTCGCTACCTTTTTGCTAAAAAATCAACGAATGCCATCAATGTTATTACAGGCATTTCGGTCTTTGGCTTGGCATTGGGTACGGCAGCATTGGTACTGGTTCTGGCAGTGTTCAATGGGTTTGAAAAACTCATTATGGGCATGATGTCCAATTTCAATCCTGATGTAAAAATTACAGCGACAAAAGGCAAGACATTCGTTACTGATACCTTGAAAATCAATCAGTTACGTCAGCTCAATGGCGTTATTATACTCTCAGAAACCTTAGAAGAAATTGCCTTTTTCGAATACGATAAATCACAAGCCTTTGGCACGTTGAAAGGTGTTGACGACAATTTTCATAGAATAAATCACATAGATACGACCATTCGTGAAGGGGAATATTTGCTCATTGACGAACAAGCCGACTATGCCGTTTTGGGTGGTGGCATGCGGAATCAACTCGGCGTGTATGAAACAAGTTTTGCGACCCCCCTCAGTATTTATATGCCCAAACGGGAAGGCGGTGGCGGTGCATTCAGCCAACCGTTTACTAAGCGTTTTTTATACCCCAAAGGCGCATTTGTCATTCAAACAGAGTTTGATAATCAATATGTTCTGACGAATTTAGGGTTTATGCGCGACTTACTCGACGCACCCGACGAAGTGTCTGCTTATGAAATTAAACTCAATACGAGTGCCAATGCCAAACAAACACTTACCGATATTCGGCGTATCATGGGCGATGGATTTACTGTCAAAGACCGCTACCAACAGGACGAAGCCTTTATGAAAGTGATGAATGTCGAAAAATGGATGAGTTATGCCATTTTGGGTTTGACGATTCTTTTAGTCGCTTTCAACATGGTCGGCGCACTGTGGATGATTGTTTTAGAAAAACAAAAAGACATTACGATACTGAAAAGCATGGGCGCGACGGAGAAATTGATTCGCAATATATTCCTCAACGAAGGACTTTTGATGTGCTTGACTGGTTTGATAAG
>JANMJN010000035.1:0-1734 GCA_031371355.1 Saprospiraceae bacterium | reverse complement strand
ACAGCATAATTTTCAATATAATTGGTCGAAGCAGGCGAAACAACGAGGTCGCGTTTGCCATCAAAATCTAAATCTAACAAATAAGAAGCAGGAAAAATGGGCAAGTTGACCCCCTCAGTATTTGGCGGAAAACTATTGTCTTGTGCCGTCATCAAAGCCTGCGACCGCGTCCCACCATTTATCAAAAAATTCAAATTTTCAAATGTAATACTGCCCAACAAAGCATCTTTGTCACCGTCATTGTCAGCATCAAAAGTGGTTATGGACGCTCCAGGATGTCTGGGCAAAATAGGCACGCCGCCTTGAAAACCCGAAGCACAGGTATTGGCATTGCCTAATCGAATTATTTTTGTAAAGCCATTGTCCAAAAACTTGCCCCAACAATCGTCATAAAGTTCAAAAACAAGACTATCTCGCCTAAAATTGCGCTCTACGCTGTTATTTTTGTACATATAAACATGTCCGCCGCCGACTTCAAAGCTCAAAATATCGAGGTCGCCATCCCCATCAATATCATCTATGGCGGGAATATCAACCGTATTGACATACATATTGACCTGAAAACCGTTCAAAGGATAACTCAAAATATTGCCTCTGAAAGCGAAGTTCATCCTGTCAAATGCGATTTTATTATTCAGCATTTTGCCTTTGAAAACACGGATGCCGCCTATCGCTCCGTCGGTATAGGTGAAAATGTCGGCAATGCCATCGCCATTAAAATCGCGCAACAAAGCCCAATCGTTGAGTTTTGGAAAATTGTCTAAATAATCGGGTCGAAAAACATATTTATTGTTCACATTCAAATACGTCACACACGCATTGCCGATGCGGTCAAAAACAAAAAGGTCGAGTTTACCATCGTTGTTCAAATCCACTTCGCTGAATTCTGGACAATTGAAACCGCCAACGAGTGCGTTTTCGTAAAGGGGATTACCCGTCGTGTTTTTTTGGAAAGGATAAAAAGCGCGGCGCACGTCGTTGGTACTTTGCCCCCTCAGTAAAAAAGGGAAAAGAATGATGAATGATGAAATATGAATGATGAATGATAAATGGCGAATGGCGAATGGTGAATGGCAAATGGTGAATGGTGAATGGTGAATCATAGCCCTAAAAGGGCGTAATTTGTTAGCAATGGGTAACGCCCATTGATTCGAAAAAATTGACATTTTTTTATTCATATTCGTTGTGTTCGACATCATTTCATTAATGGATAATATTTCATCATTCGCCATTCACCATTCATATTTAACTAAGAATCTGAATAAATATTTTTCAATTTTTCTAAAAGAAAAAGCATTTTTATATTCAACGATGGATTGACGTTGAAAAAACGGTTGTTCACTTTAAGCCACGTTTTATGCTTTTCGAGCCGTGCGATGTGATGAAAATATATTTTTTGAGGCTTCTCAAGCGGTGCTTTCCAGTACAAACCAAACTCTGTCATCGCAAAGCCTTCTTTGCCGCTACCGAGAAAAGTGGAGTCGCTGATGCTACATTGCTACGCAAAGCAAACACCCGGAACAACGCGGCCAACACCAACAACAGTACACTGAGCATTGCAAATAGTCCAGATGCTGTTGCCGTCTGGGGCAATTTCACGGGGGCGGTTATGGCTTGTTCTGAGGTCACTGGTTTTTCACTTGCGGCGAGTTGCAGATAGTCGGCTTGGGCATCGCGTTGTTTTGGTGTGAGCGCAGGCTTGTCGGATCCAAACACCTTGTCGAAATTCCAGCC
>JANMJN010000457.1:0-2048 GCA_031371355.1 Saprospiraceae bacterium | reverse complement strand
AAAGGGTTGTTTTGACCAGAAATTGAAGATTGACCTCTGATTCTGATTTTTGAAGTACCAGCTGGTCCTGTACCTAATCCTGAAATGCTCACGCCCGCAATTTTGCCTGATAAAGCATTGATAAAATTAGGTGTTCGGTTTTCAGTCAGTTGTTCTGCGCCGACGGTTGTTGTTGCATAACCCAGTCTTTTAGCTTCTTTCTTGATGCCTAAAGCTGTGACGACGATTTCACTTAAACTGCTCCCAGTTTGTAAGCTAATATTAATAATACTCTGATTATTAATAGAAATGTCTTGAGTTTCATAGCCCACAAAGCTGAAAACGAGCTTGCCTGACTTTTCAGTGCTGGTCAAGTCCAGTTTGTAGGTGCCGTTGAGGTCTGTTAAAGTTCCTTTTGATGTACCTTCAAGAACGATACTTGCACCCACAAGCGGCTCGTTTTTGTCATCAGTTACGGTACCTTGAATTGTTTGGGCAGATAAGGGTATTGACAATAGCCAAATAAAAGCCCATAAGTAGAGTTTAGTTTGATACATACGAAGTTGTTTCATTTAATAAAGAGTTTAAATTAAGAAATAGTTACCTTAAATTGTATTATACCTCAGGTGATTGAGGAAGTTTAATTTTTAATTTTTGTGTTAAAACTTTGAGAAAATAAAGGATGAAAAATGTTGTAAGATGTTTATATTCAGTTTATTGTATTCGACTGTAAGAGAAACCGTCAGTAGTAAATTATATCGTATTTCAGTAGAAAATTTGATGTTAAACAATAGAAGTGTCTGTAATACACTTTAAATTTGAGACTTAAAAAAAACTCACCAATCGGCTTGTTTAACAAAAAAGGCAAGCCTTAATTGGATATCCGATAAAATAAGTTAATAAATGAGTCCTATTCTATAAAATCAGTATGACTCATTAGTGCTGATTTGCGGAATTAACTTTTGTAATTCGAAACAAATGTAAACCATAATTTTGATTATGAAACCAATTGCACAATTTTTTGTAAAAAATAATAATTGCAGGACGGTTAATTACATTTATTCAATATTCAAGAAAAAAGCCTAAAATTCAGTGACCATTCCCAACTTTAAGTTTGTCAATCTTTACCCTGAAATGTGAAAAATACTGAGGGGTAATTTCTTTATTCAGCGAAAAAATAAATTTAGTATGTGATGAAATGAAAAGTCATTTTATCAAAAAAATGCTATTTTGGGTCAAATTTATAACAACCAAACCACAACAATCAAAAAACGAAATAATGACCATCATTAAAACCCTCGAATGGCTGACAGAAAAAGCCATTCTCTCTCCGGAACAATCTGAAGCACTCAAAAAAGAGGCACAAACACGCCCGATTTCTCTTCATTGGGAAATAAACCTCTTGCTTTTAGCGGGTATTGGTTGCTTAACAACTGGCTTAGGCGTACTTGTTTATAAAAACATTGACACCATTGGTCATCAAGCGATTATCGCATTCATTGCTTTGGCAACAGTCGCTTGTGGATGGTATGTTTATCGCAATAAACAACCTTTTTTGCTTGATAATATGCAAAAACCACAACCTTTGGCGGATAATATGCTGTTGCTCGGTTGTTCTCTTTTTCTCATTCTCGAAGGTTATTTACAATTTCAATATCAAATATTTGGTACCCGTTATGGCATCGCAACTTTAATTCCAGCTGTTCTCTTCTTTTTCTGCGCCTATCGTTTCGACCATATTGGTGTTTTGACAATGGCAATGACTGCCTTCGTCTCGTGGATGGGATTAACAGTGACCCCCCTCAGTATTTTTCAAGAAAATGTCTTCAAATACCAACCGATATTAATTCACACAGGTATTGTGGTGGGTATCTTTTTAGTCGTAGTTGGTTTGTTGCTCAATCACAAAACCATCAAACCTCATTTCACCTTTAGTTACCTCAATTTTGGTTTCAATTTGGCGTGTATTGCAGCGCTTTATGGGTCTTTTGTGATAGATAAGTCGCTTTATAGCTTGTTATGCTTGGTATTTTCCGGTTTGGGCATCTTGTATGCACGCCGCGAACAAT
>JANMJN010001361.1:0-2379 GCA_031371355.1 Saprospiraceae bacterium | reverse complement strand
ATTTCTAAGCAAAAAATGGATAAATACTGTCCGAATGGACTCCTATGGAGAGGGAGGTAAAACGAATAACGAATATCCAATAACGAGTAACGAAATCGGTGATTGGATTTTACTATCAGCTGCTTTTACGGCGGCAGCAGCGGCTCTCATGGGCTTGTTTTTATCGCAAGAAGAAGGCTACAATGCCGATGCGATTGCTTGGCATAAGTGGACGGGGGTGGTAGTGTCTTTGCTTTCTATTACGTGGTATGCATTCAGAAATAACGTGCGTGAAACAAAGCATTTATCGCTTGCGGCAAGCGTGGTTAGCCTTGTAGCGATTACTTTAGCAGGACATCAAGGCGCAAATATCACGCATGGCGAAGGCTTTTTGACAGCCCCTTTGTTTCCTAAAAAAGGCGAAAAAGCGGTGTCGCTCGAAGACGCTGTGGTGTTTACAGATTTGGTCAAACCCATTTTAGAAAAAAAATGTATAAGTTGCCACAACAGCAAAAAAGCAAAAGGCAATTTGGTGATGGAAACGCCTGAATTGCTAGAAAAAGGGGGTAAAAACGGCAAATTATGGGATGTAGCGGCAGCAGATTTGGGCTTAATGATGCAACGCATTCACCTACCTTTGGATGATAAAAAGCACATGTCGCCTATCGGAAAACCACAGTTGACAGATGAAGAAAAATCTATTTTGTATCATTGGATAAAAGGCGGCTCAAATTTTACTAAAAAAGTAAGCGAATTAGCTGAAACGGATACTTTGCGGATATTAGCAAATAACATTTTGAAACCGTCAGAAAGGGGAAATTATACCTTCAAAGCGGCGGACGAATCAACGATTAAGAAGCTCAATAACAACTACCGTATTGTCTATCCGTTGGCACTCAATTCTCCTGCGGTGGGCGTTGAATTTTTCGGGGCAACGTTTTTCCAAAGCGCACAACTGACTGAATTACAAACCCTTAAAGAGCAATTAGTTCATTTGAGCTTGAATAAAATGCCTGTTAAAGATGAGGACTTGAAGATGATTGCTAATTTTAAAAATCTTAGAAAGCTCAATTTGTCTTTTACTCAAATTACAGGCGCAACGTTGGGTGAATTGAAAAATTTGAAAGAATTGCGCCAACTGTCTTTGTCGGGAACAGGTGTGAAAACAGCAAATTTAGACGTGCTGAAAAACCTGCCACATTTGTCCACTTTGCATATTTGGAACACTGCAATAACGGAAAATGAACTGGCGGCGTTGAAAAAAACATTGCCACAAACCTATATCGAAAGCGGCTACAATGGCGATACGGTCGTCGCCAAATTGAGCGCACCGATTTTGACAGACGATGACATTCATGTTTTTCAAAATGATACTAAAATTGAACTCAAACACTATGTCAAGGGGGCGGTCATTCGCTATACCTTAGACGGTTCTGCGCCTGACAGCTTGACATCTCCGATTTATGAAAACAATATTCTCATAGATAAAACGACTGTTTTGAAGGCAAAAGCGTATTTACCGACTTGGATTAGTAGTGATTTGCTCACGCAACAGTTTTTTAAAGCGGGTTTTATCCCTGATTCTATTCGTTTGGTGCAAGCTCCTAACCCGCAATATTCAGGTAAAGGAAAAACCCTTTTTGATGGTATAATGGGTGAATTAAATTTCAAAAGCGGTAAATGGTTAGGTTTTAAAGAAAGTTTTTTTGAAGGATTTCTCTATTTCAATACACCCATTACGGTTTCAAAAGTTACTTTTAGTAGTTTGATAGATATTGGCAGTTATATCATGCCTGCACAACAACTGGAGGTTTGGGGCGGCAGCGATGCGGCTCATTTGACGCTGTTGAAAACGTTGAATCCAACGCAACCGACTAAAATAGAAGCCGCTTATTTGAAAGGGTTTGAATGTTCATTTAGCCCAAAACAAGTACACGTTTTAAAAGTCGTCGGTAAATCTATCCAAAAACTGCCGCCTTGGCATCCCGGTAAAGGTGATAAAGCTTGGTTTTTTGTGGATGAATTGTTTTTTAATTAACATAAGTAGTTGAAGAGTCGGGACAAACCTTACGAAAATTCAAAACTTTCGTAAGGTTGTTATTCCTTGAAAATCAATATTTTATCCCCCCTCAGTAGTACGTTTTATAAATTTTTAAAATAAAAAGAAGGACGAAAATTTACTTTCAAAAAAGGCATTATCCTAAGGACTCCTTTGTTCAAAGAACTCCTTCGGAGGAGAAAAAAAAGTCCGTTAGGACTGGCACTGTTTATAGAAAAATAGATAAATTATTCCCTAAGGTGCATAGCACCGACCCGGATTGAAGGGTGACGGTGCTATGCACCTTTAAAAATGACTTGATGGATATTTCTATAAACAGTGCCAGCCCTATGGGCTTAATG
>JANMJN010001345.1:0-1502 GCA_031371355.1 Saprospiraceae bacterium | reverse complement strand
GAAGAAGGTTTGCGTGATATTCGGGTTGTTGAAGCTATTTATAAGGCTGCTGAAAGCAGTGTTCGTGTAAAAATATAAATTTTAAATAAAATATGTGGAAGTGGTACGAGAGCGAGATTATCAGCATCAAAGAACAAAGCTTAACGACTCGCCTTTTTAAATTAAAAGTGCAAGGTGACGAACCTATCCGCTTCAAAGCAGGGCAATTTGTCACTATGGATTTACCGATTTCGGAGAAACGGCTCAAACGGTGGCGCAGCTATTCGATAGCCAATGCACCTAAAGTATTGGATACTGAGGGGGAGCGTGAATTGGAGTTTTCGATTGTCAAATTAGAAAAATCAACGGGCGGCTCTAATTTTCTATTTGAAGAAGCGACGATTGGCACACCGATTCGGTTCAAAGGTCCTGACGGTACTTTTACATTGCGGCAACCGATAGCCGATAAAGATGTTGTTTTTATTTGCACAGGAACAGGTGTTGCGCCGTTTCGCAGCATGATTTGGGATATTTACAACCAAAATATACCGCATCGCAACATACATTTGATTTTTGGCGCACGTTATGAGCGCGACATTTTGTTCCGTGACGAGTTCCAGTTTTTTGAAAAAAACTTACCGGGTTTTAAATACGATGTGGCTCTCTCCCGTGAACCTGATTGGTCGGGCCACAAAGGTTATGTACACGGTGTTTATACTGAGGGGTACAAAACGGTACGTCCAGATGTGGATTTTTATATCTGTGGTTGGTCAAATATGATAGATGATGCAGTCGCTAAGTTGATTGTTGACTTAGGTTTTGATAAATCTCAAGTGCATTATGAGTTGTATGGGTGAATTATTATGGGTATTAACTTATTGATTATGAAGGCTCTACAAGTTTTAAGTCCCGAAATTCTTCTGACAAATGGTTAAAGTCAAAATCGGTTGTCAATAAAGTAGCACCTAAAACCGAAGCGGTTGATGCAATCCACAAATCATTTTTACCCATATTCCTTGCAGACATACCAAGAGGGCGGTCCGTTAATTTGCCATGACTAAAAGCATCAATGTCGGCATATCTTTCAATAACATCTTCTGAATGAATATCTGTAATCAACAACTCATCCACTAGTAATTCCCATTTTTCTATTCTCTTGTTGCCCCAATGATTGATTTTTGCAAGAGCTTTAATCTCACCAACAGTTACAACGCAAATAATAGCAACGTGTAGAGAAGAATCTAAAGGATTGTATTGCGTGTCAATTTGAATTGACAATTCGCTTTCTCGAAGATAATGGAGTAGAATATTAGTATCTAAAACGTATGTCATTGGTTTAATTGAGCTAAAAGTACTTCAATCGGTTCTGTAATATTTATTTCTTTTACTAATCTGTTGAAACGTTCGCGATTAACACCAGTATAGTTTTTATCTTTTTTCAATGCTTCGATATCTAATTTCTTTTTAATTGGGCGATTGATTTTCTTCAACAAATCGTTGGTGGATTTTGTTTTTTTATCAAC
>JANMJN010000443.1:0-7110 GCA_031371355.1 Saprospiraceae bacterium | reverse complement strand
GCACCACCACCACCTGGAATTGTAATTTTATAATCGGCTTGTGCTATTATGTCTTCAGAAATTCCGTTCCCTTCATTGCCGATGATGATGATGCCTTGTTTGGGAAATTTGTTGTTTTCAAAAATATTATCCCCCCTCAGTATAGCAGCAAAAGTAGGCAGGTTTGGAAAGCGTTTTTTAATATCAAAAAAATCCATTTCCATCGCTTGCACACGCAAAAATGCGCCCATGCTCGATTGAACGACTTTAGGTTGCCATACATCCACACAGGTATTTGAACAGAATATATAAGGCATTGAAAACCAATCTGCTATGCGAATAATTGTACCCATATTGCCAGGGTCTTGAATACCATCGAGATAAATAGAGAAAGTGTTTTGTATTAAAAAGTCGTCATACTGAGGGGTCGGTATTTTAGCAATAATGAAGACTTTGTTAGGTGTCGTGAGGTTAGATATTTGTTTCAATTCTGCTTCTGAAACCGTTATTGTTTTATTAAAAAAAGGTTTGAGGGTAAACTCATGGCTCTGTATCCACGTTTCTAAAGCACATATCGTTTCGATTTCGATACTTTTATGTATTAAAACTTCTTGTGCCATTTTCTCACCTTCGACGATGAAAACACCGTACTTTTGTCGCATCTTAGCTGTTTTAAGCGACATGATGTATTTATGTTTTACTTTGGATAACAACATATATCACAGATTGAAACGGATTTAAGTAATTTTTCATTTTATTGAAAAACAACAAATGAATTTGAATTTTATTAAAAATATTTTGACATTAAAAAGTAAATGGACTAAGTCATTGATACAATTATTGCGTATTAAACAGAGCATAAGAACCATTTTTACCCCCCTCAGTATTGGATTGTTTTTACTGTTGCTTTCGTCGTGCAATGTTGATAAATTTTTAGAGAAAGACCAATATATCGTCGGTTCAAATAAAATAAAACTTAAAAACGTCACAAGCAGACGGACAAGAACCAGTCTTCAAACGGATTTAGCGACCTTGTATAAACAAAAAGATTTACCAGAAATTTTAATCGGCAAATCGAAATTTGGTGCTTGGTTTTGGTATAAACAACAGAAAGACCCACATCCAGATAGAATTAGGCGTTGGCTATATCAAAGTTTCGCAAGTGAACCAACAATATATAAACAGGTATTTCGCGACGCAACTGTCAAAAATATGGAGCAATATCTAAAAAATATTGGCTATAACTATCCTTCAGTCCATGCTGACCATTATTTTAAAAATAAAGAAAAGGGTTTAGCGACTATCACCTATACAGTAGATCCTGGTATTTTATACGTTATAGATACATTGAAATTTGTCAGCAATGATACTGCCATTTTGTATTTGTTGAATGATACACGTGATAAAACGGTATTGTCGAAAGGAGAACCACTTGATTTAAGACTGTTTGACCAAGAGAAACAGCGGATAACGACGGTACTTAATAATTTTGGATATGCTCGATTTACGCCTAACTACATTACTCAATTGGAAGCTGATACTACTTTTTTGCGATTCAACAGCAAAAATGAAAGGCTTGTCAATATCACTTTGACCGTTCAAACACCCAATGACCGTCCGACTCACCAGAAATATACAACTGGGGAAATAACGGTTTATCCTAATTTTGATGCAAGGCGTGGGGAAACAACTGCTTTTGATACCATTATTGCGGATAGAAAGAAATTAAGTACTTATGATGGTGTTTTGGGTTTGAAAATAGCCACCCTCAGTAATGCTATTCCATTGAAACAAGGGGAATTGTATAGTAAAGAAAAAAACGATAAAACAATAAGACAATTGACAAATCTGGGTATTTATAAATTTGTCAATATTAAACCTGATGTTGATCCAAACGACCCAACAGCTATTGCTTACAAAATATATTTGACACCTTCAAAGAAAATGGGTTTTGATGCAGGTGTTGAAGTCAATTATTCTAATATTAATGTGACAAATAGCGGCAGTCGTTTAGGTCGGATTGGTTTGGCAACGGATTTGGGCTTCAATCATCGGAATCTTTTTGGCGGTGCGGAACGCTTCAATTCTCGTTTTTCTGTCGGTCTTGACCGTTCTCTTTCGTTTAATAAGGAAGCCATAAATGGTTTATCGTTTGACATTCGTTTTGACAATACGCTCTCGATTCCAAAATTTATTAATTTATCAAATTCATGGCTTCTTTTCAACAAAATAGGTCTTGTCAAATCGGCTTTTTATAAGGATTTGAAAGAAAATGCGAGTTCAGAGCTGACATTAAATTATATTTTTAGTGACCGTTTGAGCTTGGATTTGTATCAAATCCAACAGTTTAACTTGGGTACACGCTATGTTTTAAAGCGCAAGAACGGTAATGAGCAGTTTATCATCAGCCCAACTGGAGTTGAATTGCAATTAACTCGACGGACAGCGAATTTTGATAGGATAGCCGATGAACGCCTTAGACGTAGTTTGACCCCTCAGTTAATGACAGGTTTTGTTGCGCGTTCGTTATCATATGAACGAAATGGAAGGGTCAATTCTTTTGGTGAACGATTTCAGTTTATTAGTAATATAGAACAATCAGGATCTGAGGTTTTACTCTTGGAAAAGATATTTAACAAAGGGAATGCTTATATATTGACTGATTCATTGCCTTTTTCGAAATTTTTGCGAGGCGATATCGAATTGCGTTATAATAGACAAGTGACAGCAAAAAGATTATTTGCCGCCAGGCTTTCAATGGGCATTGCTAAGAGCTTGGATAATGCTCCTGTCCCTTATTCTCGGCAGTTTTATGTGGGTGGACCGAACAGTATTCGCGGCTGGGTTATTAGGGATATTGGACCCGGTGGTTATCATGATTTTACGCTGGATTCAGCCGCGACGAAAGCTTTTCCATTTCAAGCAGGTGATTTAAAATTGGAATTCAATTCAGAGTTTCGATTCCCTCTTTTTTGGCGTTTCAACACGGCTATTCTATTTGATGCGGGTAATATTTGGAATATAAAAAAAGACGACAAACTTCCCAATGGTAATATTGATAAGTTTTGGTTCGACCAAATAGCTATCAGTTCAGGTATTGGTTTACGTCTTGATGTAACTTATGCGACCATCCGTTTAGATTTCGGCTTCAAATTGCGTGAACCTTATGAAAAAAATGGTAGTAATTGGATTCGAGTTAATGAATATTCATGGAAGCGCAACGTCAATCCTAATTTTGCGATAGGCTTACCTTTTTAGTTATTTGGGATTCGTTAATTCGGATATTCGGATATTCGCTATTCGTTGACGAATCCCCGAATTAACGGATGTCCGAATTAACGGATATCCGAATACCGAATCAAAACAAAAAAGCTGTTTCGATACACTCGAAACAGCTTTTTTTGATCTTTAGATAGAGAAATGAACGCTAATATTTTCGTTTCTCTTTCTTCTTTCGGGCTTTGAACATATTACCCCCATTGTCATTATTTCCAGCAGGTGAACCTGTTCGAATCATAGCACATCGGAAGCCGATTTTGCTGTCTGATTTGTCTTCGTCTTTGAAGCGTCGTGAACCAGGCGATAACCAGAACGCACGATCAGCCCAAGAACCGCCTTTGATAACACGGGCTTTGTCGCTGATGAGCGTTTTCTTGCCATAATCATACATCGGTTGGTTCTCGAAATATTTAGAAGTCGAGTCACCGTCCATGTAATCATACAGTTTTGAACGTTTGTAGTTTTCTCGATTAGCGACCTCATCGTCTTGTTCATCGCGGTATTTAAGACGACCAGTTGTATCGTCTTTTACAGGTTTTCCTTCTTCATTCAAAACTTTGCGCTTGAAAGAGTTACCACGGAAAGGGTCGAGGTCTTGATTGTCTGCATCACGTAAAGCTAAACTTGTCATTGGACGATAAACATCCATTGTCCATTCATTGACATTGCCAGCCATATTATAAAGACCATAATCATTGGGCCAAAAAGCACGAACAGGACCAGGACGAGCCGAGTGGTCATTCAAGTTGCCAGCCATACCCATATAGTCACCACCACTACGTTTGAAGTTGGCTAACATGTCACCTTGATTGCGGTCGTGGCGTTGGTAACGAACAGTATTGCCATTCCAGCCATAAATGCGACGGTCTGTGATACGCTCATCCTTTGATGATGCCATATTGCCTTTCAAACCCAAAGCAGCATATTCCCATTCCGCCTCCGTTGGTAAACGATAAGCAGGAAGAAGAATACCGTCTTCAAATTTGACTTGACGTTTGCCTTTGCCTTTGCCAGCAGCACTGTAATCGCGCAATTGATTGCGTGGAATAACTTCATATTGACCAGCTAAATAAGCTTCAGTATTGAAGTTATTGGCATCTTTTTGCTCTGGTTGTGGTTTGATGATACCTTTTTCAATTAAAATCATCTCATTCACACGGTCAGTACGCCACTTGCAATATTCGTTCGCCTGCAACCAATTGACGCCAACGACAGGGTAATCGTTGTAAGCGGGATGGCGCAGATAACTTTCCACAAAAGGTTCATTGTACGACAATTCTTCGCGCCACACGAGTGTGTCGGGCAAAGCCTTTTGAAAGATTTCTGGATATGAACCACTGAAAACATGCTCGAGCCAGAACAAATATTCGCGGTAGTCCGTGTTTGCAACTTCTGTTTCGTCCATATAAAATGAAGAAACAGTTACACGGCGCGGTACGTTGTTCCACTCAAATGTAACGTCTTGTTCAGTCAAACCCATTGAAAAGGTGCCACCTTCAATCAAAACGAGATTTGGACCCGTTGCTTGACCTTTATAAGGCAGTTTTTCAAATCCGCCCCATTTAGGGTCGTTGTAAGCCCAACCAGTTGTGGATGAGCGCTCTTTTTTCTTGCAGGATGTCGAAAGCACAAAGCTTGCACCCAACATCAACATTAAACTTAACTTTAACAGTTTTTTCATTGCTCTGAATTGCAGGTTAAAACGGTTTTAAATTTTGAACGCGCAAAGATACTTTTTTGCTCTATTTCCCATCAAAATCGAATATCAAATTAACGGCTTGTTGAAAAGTTTATTTCCTGAATAGAAACATTTTGTAAAAAAACATTGACAAACAGTCAATTCAAAATTGGAGATGCAGGATATTTTGACCCATTTATTACACCCCTCAGTATAGAAAGGCTATGACCACAGTTTTGATACCGATTCGATGACTTATACTCTATCAAGAAAACTGCCAAATATTCACTTCACAGAATTCATGAGTAAAGCGAGTTAAGCTGCCACTCATTTATTTTCTTGTAATGGTTTGATTAAGAATGACTTGTGAAAGTAAACCATGATATTTTTAGACTAATGATATTTGAATGTTGATATTAAAAATGTGTCTTTTCATTTAAAGTAGCGGAATAGCTGTTGTGTATTTGACTTCGTTCATAACAAAAAAACTGTTGATATGCGAAACACATTGAATACTGGCAAGTTTTTGTTGATGAAAAAGATAATATGCATCCATATCAGGCACGATGATTTTTAAAATATAATCAAAAGACCCAGAAACGACACTGCTCTCAACAACTTCGGGAAATTGATTGATGGTTTCATTAAAAACGCTAAAATCGTCAGCCGATTGTTTGAACAGTGAGATATTACAATAAACTATGAGCGACTGTCCCAGCTTTTTTTTATTTAATACGGTGACATATCTTTCAATTATGCCTTCATTTTCCATTTTTTTGATGCGTTCATGGACGGGTGTAAGGGATATATTCACCTTCGCGGCTATTTCCTTTATTGTAAAATGCGCATTGTGTTGCAATAACGACAAAATGGCTTTATCAATTTTATCTAAGGTAATCATAGTGGATAGAAATATTTTTTTCTTAAGTGGATATGTATAAGCGATTTTAGAAATTTTTTCTATTATTTTTCGGTTTTTAGAAAAATTTTGTTATTATTTGCAGCAAATGTAAAATATATTTCAGAAGCAATAGCTTTGTGCCTTCAAAAAATATTTAGTTCTAACCAAGTATAAACCAATCTTATATTATGATAATTGGCGTTCCAAAGGAAATCAAATCAAGTGAAAATCGCGTTGCTCTCACCCCAGCGGGTACAATGGAGTTAACTCGTCGAGGACATACTGTATATGTTGAGACCCAAGCAGGTGAAGGTTCAGGTTTTTTTGACCCTGAATATGTCGGGGCAGGAGCAAAAATTCTCACTACAGCAGCAGAAGTTTTTGCTGCCGCAGAAATGATAATGAAGGTTAAAGAACCGATTGAGCAAGAGTATAATTTAATCAAACCACATCACCTTGTTTTCACGTATTTCCATTTTGCCAGCTATGAACCCTTGACTCATGCGATGATTCAAAGTGGTGCCGTTTGTTTGGCTTATGAAACCGTGGAGATGCCAGATCGTTCTTTGCCACTTTTAGTTCCCATGAGCGAAGTGGCGGGACGAATGGCAATTCAAGAAGGTGCAAAATATTTAGAAAAACCAGCAAAAGGACGCGGGGTGTTATTGGGCGGTGTTCCGGGTGTTGAACCTGGTCGTGTTTTGATACTCGGCGGTGGTATTGTCGGAACTCAAGCCGCAAAAATGGCGGCAGGGCTTGGTGCACAAGTGACGATTATGGATATTAGCTTGACACGCCTGCGCTATTTGAGTGATATCATGCCACCCAATGTTATTACGAGGTACTCAAACGAATATAATATTCGTCAACTAATTGGTACACAAGACCTTATCGTTGGTGCGGTCTTAATTCCGGGTGCAAAAGCACCGCATTTGATTACACGTGATATGCTTAAAATGATGCGCCCAGGTACTGTTTTAGTAGATGTTGCTGTTGATCAAGGCGGCTGTATCGAAACATGTAAACCCACAACACACGAAAACCCCACATTCATTATTGATGACGTTGTTCATTATTGCGTTGCTAATATGCCAGGAGCCGTGCCTTATACTTCAACGATTGCTTTGACTAATGCAACGCTACCTTATGCTATTCAATTAGCTGAAAAAGGTTGGAAACAGGCGTGTAAAGAACGTAAAGATTTGAAATTAGGTTTAAACATCATCAACGGAAAGATTGTATATAAAGGTGTCGCTGATGCTTTTAATTTACC
>JANMJN010001323.1:0-4737 GCA_031371355.1 Saprospiraceae bacterium | reverse complement strand
GAAATTCCTTATGACCTAATCGGTGAATTAATGAAAAAAATAAGCGTAGAGGAATGGATAAATATTTATGAAACGAAATTAAAAAAATAAAACAACGAACCGCTGACATCGGTTTGGCAATTTGGTGGCTGAAGTGCTTTTATGAACATTGTGCTAAAAATCCGCCACATCGTCAAGCCGAAAACTGTTATTACCCCCCCGCCTAACGATTATCTAATTGTTAGCTAAAAAAGACCAGTAATTCGGACTATATTGCCAATAAGCTACCCCCTCAGTATAGCAACAGTTTGTTAGCACTTGCAGGAGTTAAAGAATGCTGATATTATACGCGGTGAAATCAGCGACTTGACTGTCAATTAAAACCTTAATGTGGAACGATACTCAAAACGTTCGGGGAATTTTATGAGTTTAGAATAAATAACGCGCTTTAATCTATTGATTCGGAACGCCAGATTTAGTGATTTTTAAAAATTTACTAAATCTTTTGAATTCCCCGAACGTAGTATCGTTTATTATTTCTCACGTACGCTGATTGAAATACGGCGATTTTGCGCCCTGCCTTCTTCCGTATCATTGCTTGCAACAGGGTTTTTATCACCATAACCTTCAGCTGTCATCCGATTAGCTGCCACTCCGAGTTTGACCAATTCCATCATGACATTTTTAGCACGATCGGCAGAGAGTTTGACGTTTGCTTCGGCATTTCCTTTATTGTCCGTATAACCACCCAATTTGATTTTCACCTTTGGGAAAGCCTTCATAATGGCTACGACATTTTTCAATTGTTCTTTTGATTCAGGTTTCAAAGTTGATTTACCTGTTTCAAACAACAAACGGTCGAAATCGAACCATAAAGTTTTACTGATTGCCTCATTACTTTTTATGTATGTTACAATTATATCTTCTAAAGAACCTTTAGGCACATCTAAAACCGCTCCATCAGGCAAAGAAACCTTTAAAGCTTCAACTACTTTGTTAGCCGCATCAGCGACGGCGCCTGTTGTAGCAGTTGCTGTATCTTTTACTGTTTTAGCAGCGTTTTCTACAACTACAGGCGTACTCATCTCCGTTTTGCCACATGATTTCCAAGCATACAACATAATAGTTAACAGTGCCGCACCAAGCAACCAAGGGAGATACTTGCCAAAACCACCTTCAGAATCACTGCTGCTTGTGCTTGAAGTTGTGGTTGTTGTACCGCCCAAATTACCTAAACCTAAAAGGCTTGAAATACCTGATGGCAAAGCAGCTTTCACAAAATCGGCTTGCCCTAAGAGCATACTCATTAAACCCGATGCGCTTTGACCCGTTGATTGTTTGCCAATCAAACCCATCAAAAGCGGAGCAGCCAATTTGAGTAAAGAAGATGTTGAGCCGTTTTTTAAACCACTCATACTGCTGATAATGGAAACGACATTGCTGGTTTTATCACCTAAAAAGGTCGTGAGCAAACCTGCGCCTGAATTGAGAAGGCTGTTTGTTTTGTCACCACCGCCCAATAGTCCGACGATGTTGTTGAGGATATTGCCATCGTGACCACCCGTTTTGATAAGGTTCATCAGCATATTAGCCCCCTCAGTATTCGAGCCTTTTTGAATGATTGTGCCCAATAAAGAAGGTAAAATGGCATCTAAGCCGTTTTGCGTTGCAGCTTTGTTTTCGCCGAGTAAGTTACTGATAACACTCATGGTGTCGCCAGATGTGAGTTGATTTTTTAGAACATCTAAAAGATTCATAGTGAAATTGTTTAAATAATGAAAGAATTGTTAGTAAATAGAAGTGAACAAGCTTTAAAATAATATGTTCTTTATTAGTGCGATCTAAAATCAAAATCTTAGACGACTTTGTGACGTGTGCATTTAGTGAAGTCACTTTGTTTGAAAACAAAAAGTCTATTTATAACAAGTGTCTAATTTGTGATATATTGGTGACTATTTGCATAGACCTTTGTTCCAAGAAATCACTCAATCTTATTTTCAAATCAAAAAATTAAAATCATATGGCTTCTTTTTTGAAATTCTTAGTTTTATCAGTTATTACACTGTCTTGCGTTTCCAAAAGCGTAAAAACACCCACAGGTGATATGTCATCGAGCACCCCCTCAGTATCAGAGGTAATGTCAGACGTTGACACATCTAAATTAGAAATAGCAACACTCGCTGGGGGCTGTTTTTGGAAAATGGACGCTGCCTATCAACAATTACGCGGTGTAACTAAGGTAGAAGTGGGTTATGCTGGCGGAAAAGTCAAAAACCCAACTTACGAACAAGTTTGCACCAGAACAACGGGTCATGCCGAAACAGTTCAAGTTGTTTTTGATCCTAAAGTTGTCAGCTTTCGTGAAATTTTAAACGTTTTTTGGACTATTCACGATCCGACTGTTTTGAATCAAGAAGGCAATGACAAAGGCGATGACTACCGTTCTGTTGTTTTTTATCGATCAGAAGCACAAAAGTCTATGGCTAAAATCGTTAAAGACAGCGTTGACAAAGTGCATTTGCACCCCAGCCCGATTGTCACGACGATAGAACCTTTTAAAAACTTCTATCGCGCCGAACAGTATCATCAAAATTACTACAATCAGCATCCCAATGAACCCTATACTTATAATGTGGTGCGTAAAAAAGTTGAACTTTTTGAAAAAGTGTTCGCTTCGAAACTTAAACATCAAAAGTGAGAAATGTAAAATGTAGAATGTAGAATGTAAAATGATGCCTTCAATTTACATTCTACATTCTACATTCTACATTCTACATTTTAAATTTTACAAACTCAAAAACAGCATCTACGACCCCCTCAGTAAGCGGCAGTTCCGTTTGTTGATAAACCTTTTGTGCACTCATCAAATTGGCTTCGCCGTCTTTCAAAACGTGGGTCATTTTATCAAAATATATAAGTTTTGCTTTAGGATTGGCTTTAGAGAGCATTTCTGCTTCTTTGGGCAATACTTGAATGTCGTTTCTGCCTGAAATAAGTAAAATAGGGAGCTTAAGCTTTGAGATTTCGACTTGTGGTGAATATTTCATAATAGACACCATGAATTTTTCGATACTTGGATTTGCCAAACTTCTCAACATAGGCGGAAAAGAATCCACTTTTTCACCCATTTTCCACTTGTTATATACCTCTTTGAGCTGAGGTACTAAAAACGGGGCTTGTTTGCCGAGTTGTTCATAAATGATACTGTCCATACTTTGCGCAGGTCCGCATAAGGAAATCAAGGCATCCGTTTTGGTCTTTTGAACGGTCAATAAAGCAATCAAAGAGCCTTCTGAATGTCCTGCAATAACGAATTTGGTAAAACGGCGTTTGCGTTTCATCGTTTTCAAAGTATCCATCCAATGCATGGCATCGTTGACAAAATCATCGAAAGTTACATCTGCAACTTTTTGCGTCATTTTACTCTTACCAATATGGCGTTTGTCGTATCGAAAACTGGCAATGCCTTGAGCAGCCAAACCTTCTGCCAACATCTTAAACGAATTGGTTTTCAAGCCCAAAGCACTGTTACAATCCCTATCTGTTGGTCCAGAACCGGCAATAATGAGGACAATGGGCATTCGTTTTACTTGAGTTGGCGTAACCAAAGTGCCTTCAAGAGAGCCGTCTTTGAGTTTTAAGGTCAAAATTTCCTCTTTATACTGAGGGGTTTGTGCAACCGCAAAAACGATAGTGCAGACAAGCGTTAAAGCGGTAAAAAAGCATTTCTTCATAGTTACCATTACGATTTATTTCTTTTTATCTATTTTGTTTAACTTGGGCTTGCGCCTTAATTTCTTCTTGACAAGTGCGGCAAAATACGCCACAATCCCATTCTTTAACTTGTCCCGCATTCAATTTCCCTTTAAAACGACAAATCAAAAGATTATCATTTTTTAAAAACAATTCAATATTTTCAGAGCCATCAATATTATTGGCGTTCCAAAATTTTACAATACAGTAATCTTTTTCAAAACGAACTTCTGTTTCTCCATTCTTACGAATAGCTGTTATATTATTATGCAAATGACGCAATTTTTGACTTAATTTAAAACGAATTTGATAAGGAATACTTTCACAAGAAAATTCTTTTTGAATATTTTGTTCTTTCGTTTTAAATTCAACACGCCCGACGTGATTGTCTTCTTTTGCTATTATTTTATAATTTTTATTTAGCGGCAATAAAACCTTTAATGAATTATTGTTAATCGTAGCAATCGTAACTTTTTTACCATTATTTAAGGTTAAAATTGGTTTTTTTAAAAATTTATCTGGGAAACGTAAAGTAACAGTCGATAGAGTATCTTTTTCTACTTTACGATTAACCGTTTTATCAAAATTTAATACTATTTTTTTTGTGTAATCTAATAAAAACGTATCTAAAGGCTTAGATTTAATCTCTGCCCCTTCAGGGGATTTATAAACAACATTAAAATTATAGCGAGAGCCTGTACTTAAGGTATGTTTTAAAGTATCTTTATTGAATAAATTGATTGTACACACTTGACCATTGGTCAGTAATTTAAATTGATTCGTATCATTGACAATTTTACCACCTAATTTCGCAAAGTCTTTTAATACTAAACTAACTTTCCTATTGCCATATTCTTTTGGCAAAGGGCAATTAAAATGCAATTCATATTCACAATATTCTTTGAAAGTAACTGCTTAGGTTAATTTAAATACGGAAGGCTTTCGAGAAAATATATCTTTAATAGCGTCAAAGACATTCATCTTATGTTTACGGCAAGTAGAAAT
>JANMJN010001322.1:0-1995 GCA_031371355.1 Saprospiraceae bacterium | reverse complement strand
CGATGGCGATGCGGCAGGAATAAAAGCATCGATAAGAGGAATCGATCTTATTTTAGAAGAAGGCTTAAATGTAAAAGTAGTGTTGTTTCCTGATGGCGACGATCCGGATTCATACAGTAGAAAGCACGGAGGAGCAGCCACCGCAACGTTTATTCAGGAGAATGCAAAAGATTTTATTGTATTCAAAACAAGTTTACTTCTTGCTGACGTAGCAAATGATCCCGTAAGAAAAGCAGGGCTCATACGAGAAATAGTAGAATCGATTGCTAAAATTCCTGACCCAGTCAAACGGCAATTGTATATCAGAGAATGTGCTGCTTTGATGCGTGTTGAAGAAGCGATTCTGGTCGGCGAAACAGGTAAATTGATTCGCAAAGTGATGGACGACAAGAAGGCTGGACGTGCCGCACCGCCCCCCTCAGTATCAGACGAAGCAGGGCAACCGACTGACAATCAAAAGGTTATAGAAGAAACATTCGGTGAAAAAAAACCACAAAATATTGCAGTAGGAGATGCCGATAACCAAGAGAAAGACATTGCAAGGATACTTGTTGTTCATGGCAGTGAAGTGTTTGATGTAGAAAACAACGTCACTGTTGCAGCTTTTGTCATGTCAAATATTGAAGATGTGATTCAGGATTTTGACAATAAATTGTATCAACGCATAGCCCAAGAAACGGCAACACTTTTGCATCATAACACCCCCCTCAGTATTCAGCACTTTTTGAGTCATACAAATAAGGAAATTCAAAATTTTGCAACCACTATGTTGTCATCGCCTTATGAATATTCCGAAAATTGGGAAGCAAAATTCAACCGTCCGCTTGAAACACAAAAAGCACCCGATTTGAACTTTATTGCTGATGCCGAACAGTCGCTCAAACGTTTTAAGTTGCGGAAAGTATTTAAGATGATGAATCACAACGAAGTGCTGCTGCGCAAAGCGGAACAGGAAAAAGACGACTCCATGTATATGCGTCATCTAAAAATTCAAATGAAATTGAATGATATGAAAGGGCAGTTGGCTAAGGAATTAGGGACGGTTATTTTTAAATAGGGCTTTGGAGATTCAACTTTTCTTTCGCATCGTTAATGCAAAAAGACAAAGAAGGGTGTAAAATAGATAGCTCTTTTATGGGTGTTTTGACGATTTCAGCTTTAATATCGGGCAAAAATTCAGTTAAATAAACCAATGTTCCTTGCTTTTGGAATTCTTTGATGATTTCTTCTAATCGGTATAAGCCAGTGGCATCAATTAAAGGAACATTTTTCAAATTTAAAATAATGGCTTTGGGTTTTTGGTTGGTATGTTTCAAGGCTTCTTGAAATGTTTGCGTTGCCCCAAAAAATAATGCGCCCGTAATTTCATAAATCATAATGCCTTTTGGCAAATCAGTAATGATATGGTCTTTATCTTCTTGTGTTTCCAATAGATTGACTTGCATGATATCCGACATGCGTTTTATGAACAGAAAAGCCGATAAAACCATTCCTATCTCTATCGCTATGATTAAATCAAAAACAACAGTCAATACGAAAACCGTCAATAAGACGACTCTGTCGTAGATATTTCCCTTGAAAACTGATTTAAAGTGGTGCCATTCGCTCATATTATAGGCGACAACTATCAAAATACCAGCAAGACATGACAACGGTATTAATTTCGCAAGCGGCGCAGCTACAAGCATAATGATGAGCAAAACCACCGCATGCACGATACCTGCAATGGGTGTCCTTCCTCCATTTTTCACATTTGTCGCTGTTCGGGCAATCGCACCTGTAACTGGAATGCCGCCAACGGTGGCTGAAACGATATTAGCAAAACCTTGTGCCACCAATTCCATATTTGACCGATGTTTGCTGCCAATCATACCATCTGCAACGACTGCAGATAGCAGACTTTCGATACTGCCTAAAAGAGCAATCGCAAAAGCAGGCTGCGGCTGCGCGCGTGCTGCGGTGCGCCGCGGCTCCGTTCACCACAAGCGACTGCAT
>JANMJN010001288.1:0-2487 GCA_031371355.1 Saprospiraceae bacterium | reverse complement strand
AAAGAAGTTCATACTGGTGAATTTGGCAACGAAGGTTCTGGCGGGCAAAGTTATCTCATTTTCAATTGGAGAGCAGATGTCACCTACAAATTTCTGACACACATCAAACCCAATAGCGATAATTCGACCACTTATACGTCTTATTTTTATGACCCATTGACCGATAATTGGTTGTTGATTGCTTCATTTAAGCGACCGCAGACCCAAACTTGGTACACGCATGCACATTCTTTTTTAGAAAATTTTGACCCAGAACGCGGTGCTGTCAATCGCAAGGGGTTTTATAACAACCAATGGGCTTATAATACTGAGGGGGTGTGGACAGAGTTGACAACTGCCAGATTTACCAACGACGCAACGGCGCGCAAGAAAGCCCGCATGGATTTTATGGGTGGTATTGAAGGCAATCAATTTGTATTGACGAATTGTGGTTTCTTCTCTAACTACACGCCGTTGAATACTGTGTTTGAAAGAAAACCAAATGGGCTAAAACCAAATATTAATTTTAATAAACTACCCAACAAGTGATTGATTTTTAACGATATACACTTGTTTTGCATTAAAATGCTTCATAAAATGAAAAAAATAATCATCCCACACATCAACCAAACTGGCAATACCTTTCCGTTTTTTGATTTCCCAGCACCTGTCGCGATTGACATTTTGCCTTGGGCGAATGATACAGACAAGCCGACTGTACATTTTGCGATCGCACATGACGGTACACACATATATATAAGGTACACCGTTCAAGAAAACAGCATTATTGCCAAAGCAACGCAAAACAACGGGGCGGTTTGGAAAGACAGCTGTGTTGAATTTTTTATCACACCTGAAAACGATGGTGTTTTTTATAATTTTGAAATCAATTGTATTGGTACAAAACTTTTGTATGCAGGCAAAACACGCCAAAATAGAATGCCCGCAGACGATGAGACGATTAACAAAATCATCACCGAATCAACTCTCGGCATTATGCCTTTTGATGAGAAATTCGGTGTTTTCGATTGGACAATGACGGTTGTGATACCTGTTGAAAGTTTTTTCCAACACAATATTAAGACGCTAAAAGGGAAAAAGTGTCGAGCCAATTTTTATAAATGTGGCGATGGACTCACCAAACCACATTATTTATCGTGGAATAACATCGAAACGCCTAAACCTGATTTTCATACCCCTCAGTATTTTGGGGAAATCACCTTCGAATAATAGAATATTGCTTGTAAAATCCTATTTTTGCCGCGCAAAACATAAAAGTGCACTTGTTTGAAGGCACAATAGACAATTATGATATTCCAAATCCAACCACACGAGCGTGAGATTTTCCGCATCATCAGCGAAACGGCATCCGATTTAGGCTTCCCAGCATATGTCGTCGGTGGCTTTGTACGTGACAGGTTGTTGGCTCGACCTTCAAAAGATATTGATATTGTTTGCGTCGGTTCAGGCATACAATTGGCTGAAGCGGTAGCGGCAAAGATGCGTCCTTCGCCACGAGTCGTTACGTATGCGCGATTTGGAACGGCGATGTTTCGTTGCAAAGATATCGAATTAGAGTTTGTCGGCGCACGTCGGGAATCTTATCGCACCGATTCTCGCAAGCCAACGGTTGAAGATGGGACATTGGAAGACGACCAAAATCGTCGGGATTTTACAATCAATGCCTTAGCGGTGAGTTTGAATGAAGAGAATTTTGGCGAAATCATAGACCCTTTTGACGGTATTCGTCATCTCGAAGAAAAGATTATCCAAACACCACTCGAACCAAGTAAAACTTTTTCAGACGACCCTTTGCGCATGATGCGTGCCATTCGTTTCTCAACTCAATTGGGTTTTCGCATCGAAAATGATACCTTCAAAGCTATTGGGGATTTAAAAAGCCGCATCAAAATCATCTCAAAAGAACGTATTATCTCTGAAATTGAGAAAATAATGGCAACACCAACCCCCTCAGTAGGTTGGGTTTTATTGATGCAAACAGGTCTTTTGCAAATCATTTTTCCAGAAATGATTGCCTTAAAAGGTGCAGAAACGAAAGAGGGAATTGGACATAAAGACAATTTTTGGCATACACTTCAAGTCTTAGATAACACAGCTAAGCGTACCAACAATATTTATTTGCGTTGGGCAGCTGTGATGCACGATATCGGTAAACCTGCAACAAAACGATTTGACAAACAAGAAGGTTGGACATTTCATGGGCATCAAGAGGTTGGTGCGGCGATGATACCTCGTTTGTTCCGAAATTTGGGTTTACCGCTTGACGACCGCATGAAATATGTGCAAAAAATCGTCCGTTTGCACCATCGTCCTGTCTCTTTGACCAATGAAAATATTACAGATTCTGCCATTCGACGTTTGCTTTTTGATGCTGGAGACGACTTAGAGGACTTGTTCATTTTGTGTGAATCGGATATTACATCAAAGCAAGCGGCTCGTGTTGCGCGTTATCTCGAAAATTACGAGGTCGTCAAACAACGTTGCCTT
>JANMJN010001287.1:0-2178 GCA_031371355.1 Saprospiraceae bacterium | reverse complement strand
CTGCGTCAATTTCAGATTAATCTTTCAACATAAATAAATGAAACGTAGAGAAGCTATAAAAAACACTGCCCTTCTTTTCGGCTACGCCGTAACAGCAGGAGCTTTAACCGAAACCTTTATTTCTTGTAAAAACGAAACAAGAAACGTCACTTTGGATTGGAAACCAGCGTTTTTCACAACCAATCAAGCCAATACCTTGGCAGAAATGACGGAAACCATACTGCCACGTACAGCAACACCAGGCGCAAAAGACATTGGTGTACCACAATTTCTTGACAAGGTCTTGAAAAAATTGTTGTCAGAAGCCGAGCAAAAAGACTTTGTCGCGGGACTTAACAAGTTGCAAGAAACGTGCAAAAGCACCAACGGCAAGTATTTCGACGAATGTACCAAAGAACAACGGGAAGCCTTGCTTTTGAAAATGGACAAAGAAGCCGCTAAGTTTCCGCCTACGATGTGGGGTATCACTTTGGTCGAAAAACCAGATCCGATTACTTTTTATAGAAGACTAAAAGGACTGACCTTAATGGCGTACTTCACATCCGAAAAAGTCAATAAAGAGCTCTTGGTTTACGACCCTATTCCTGGTGGATATGTCGCTTGTATGCCTTTGAATGGGCAGAATTCTTGGAGTGAATAATAATTTTAAAACAAAACGAATAACATCAACATGCTACATTTCGACTTACATCTTGCGGATTACAGCATCATTGCCCTCTATCTTTTATTCGTCATTGGCGTAGGTTGGCTCGTCAAACGACAAATAAAATCGAGTAATGACTACCTGATGAGTAGTCATTCTATTCCGCTTTGGATAACAAGTTTAGCCTTTATCTCAGCCAATCTCGGTGCGCAAGAAGTCATCGGCATGGCGGCTTCGGGTGCTAAATATGGCATTATGACGAGCCATTTTTACTGGGTCGGTGCCATACCAGCCATGGTTTTTATGGGCGTTATGATGATGCCTTTCTATTATGGCAGCAAAGCACGGACAGTGCCCGAATACTTGAAATTGCGTTTTGATGAAAAAACACGCGCTGTCAATGCCATAAGTTTTGGTATTATGACCGTCTTTTCGTCGGGTATTTCGATGTATGCTTTGGCGCGTTTGTTAGAAGCTATCATAGGTTGGAATTTTGATATGTCCGTCTTGCTTTCGGCAGGTATTGTCATGGTTTATATTCTGTTAGGTGGCTTGACGAGTGCGGTTTACAATGAAGTTTTACAGTTTTTTCTCATCGTTTTCGGTATTGCGCCCGTCGTTTTTGTCGGTTTACATGAAATCGGTGGTTGGCAAGGAATAGTCGCAAAACTGCCCGCAACAATGACTTCTTCTTGGAAATACATGGGCAATGCAGCTGACAACCCGATGGGTGTTGACTCATTTGGTCTTGTCATGGGCTTGGGTTTGGCAATGTCATTTGGCTATTGGTGTACCGATTTCCTTGTGGTGCAACGGGCGATGATTTCGAGAAATATGTCTGACAGCATGAAAACACCTATTTTGGCAGCTATTCCTAAGATGTTTATGCCTTTTATCGTCATTTTTCCTGGTTTGATAGCGGTTACTTTACCTTATTTCACGCAAAACTACGCACTGCCTGTTGGTGCTGATGGTGGTCCCGATTACAATATGGCATTGCCTTCCTTAATTGCACATTATTATCCAGAAGGTTTGTTAGGCGTAGGGCTGACAGCACTTTTGGCTTCCTTTATGTCGGGTATGGCAGGAAACGTAACCGCTTTCAATGCGATTTGGACGTTTGACATCTATCAAGCTTATGTCAATAAAAATGCTTCTGATAAACATTATTTGTATGTCGGAAAGGTCACTACGGTTGTGGGCATTGTGGTATCTATCGGTGTGGCGTACTTAGCACAGAGTTTTAATAATATCAATGATTTTTTGCAAGTCGTGTTCAGCTTTTTCAATGGACCCATTTTCGCCACGTTTTTTATGGGTATGTTTTGGAAACGAGCGACCGGTCATGGTGCATTTGCGGGTTTACTCGGCGGTACTTTGACAGCGGCACTTGTTCACGGATTGACCGTTGCAGAAGGCAAAGGCGGATGGATTATGCCAATGCACGAATTTGGCAGTGGTTTGAGCCATGCGTTCAATATTGCATGTATGGCATTTTTTGCCAATATCGTCATTACAATTGTTGTGAGTTTGTT
>JANMJN010001231.1:0-5805 GCA_031371355.1 Saprospiraceae bacterium | reverse complement strand
CTCTCGAAATGTTCCTTTTTGAACCGCTTTCACTAATTCAATATTTGTAGCCGCAATGACCCGCACATCTGTCTTTTCTACTTTTGAAGCACCCACACGGACAAATTCACCATTTTCTAAAATCCGCAGTAACATAGCTTGCGTATCCAATGGTAATTCACCTATTTCATCAAGGAAAATAGTCCCGCCGTTGACAGTTTCAAAATAACCTTTTCTATCACTCACTGCCCCTGTAAAAGCCCCTTTTTCATGTCCAAAAAGTTCAGAATTAATCGTCCCTTCTGGAATTGCCCCGCAGTTTATCGCAATAAACGGACTGTGCTTACGCTTTGACAATGAATGAATTATCTTAGAAAACGCCTCCTTTCCTACCCCACTTTCGCCTTGAATCAATACAGACAGGTCAGTTGTTGCCACTCGCGTAGCTGTATCTAAAGCGGCATCGAGCAATTTTGATGTGCCTATGATGCCGAAACGTTGTTTTATAGCTTGAAGATTAGAACTCATATACTTAATGATGAATGATAAACGATGAATGATTAATTTGGCAACGACTACATTTCGGTTGCTCGTTCAGGTTGATTTTCAAATTCGACACGCTCATACATGTCTTTTAAAAGAATGTTACAATCACCAATTGGCACTAAATCATCATCTTCAAAATAGTCTGTTGTCAACCATGCTCTCTTATTTTCAGTGGGTGATTCGATATAGATATATTTTTCATCTTGTGCGACATAAACAATTTGCTTAATGCTGTTTAATTTTTTATAACACTTCGATTTGAATGACTTATCATATTTTTCGGTTGAATCCGACAAAATTTCAATCACTACTGAGGGGTTGATTGTGGCTTTTACATTCTTTGACATCTGTTTCATATCATGTTCACCACAAACAATTACGAGGTCAGGATAGAACATCTTATGACATTTTTCAATCCAAAGCTCACGGTCTCCTGCATAAATACGACAATCTTTATTACGAGTACAGATGTAAATTAAACCTGTTAGATTGGTACAAAGCAAGCCATGTTGCTCCGTAGCAGATTGAATATCAAACACTTGCCCATCATGATATTCCAAACGACGTTTGCCATCGGCAATCATTTCGAGATATTCATCAAGAGAAACCCGTTTCTCTATCAACTCTGATTTATTTTCTTTCTCTTTTTGAGAAATTGCATATTTTGCTTGCGGTTCATTGAGTTCTTCCATCATTGTATGTTGTTTTAAGTTTTGATAACATAACAGATTCATTTAAACCAACTCCCCTATCAACGTCGCACTCGTCGCACTATTAACTTTCACATAGCAATAATCACCTGCTTTCAAACCTTCGATTTTAGGGAAAACAAGCATTTTATTTTGTGAATTTCTGCCTTTAAATTCCTTATCTGACTTTTTAGAATCGCCTTCAATCAACACTTTAAAAGTCTTTCCAATATCTAATTTGTTGTGTTCAAGAGACAAATGATTTTGCAGACGGACGATTTCATTCAAACGGCGTTTTTTAATTTCATCAGGAATATCGTCCGTATATTTCTTTGCCGCAGGTGTTCCTGGACGTTCAGAATAAACAAACATATAAGACAACGAATAATTTGAAAATGACATAATGCTTAACGTATCAGCGTGTTCCTCCTCCGTTTCACCGCAAAAACCAGCGATAATATCGCTTGAAATAGCACATTCAGGCATGATTTCATACACACGTTTGATCTTATCCATATACCATTCGCGGTCATAGGTCCGATTCATGCGCTTCAAAATGCGTGAATTGCCGGACTGAACAGGTAAGTGGATATATTTACAGATATTTTCATGTTTCGCCATTGTAAACAAAACATCATCAGTAATATCTTTTGGATGTGATGTCGAAAAACGAATACGCAAATCAGGATGAATGGCAGCCACCATATCAAGCAGGTTAGCAAAATTGACTTTCTCAGAAACATCAGAATCTAAAATAGCCCCCTCAGTAATTTCTGTTTCTGAAGCCTTATTTTTATCAGCCGACCACTTATAAGAATCCACATTTTGACCCAATAATGTCACTTCTCGATAGCCTTTTTCAAACAAATCCCTCGCTTCGGCTACAATACTGAGGGGGTCGCGTGAACGCTCACGTCCGCGTGTGAACGGCACAACACAGAATGAACACATATTGTCGCAACCGCGCATAATCGAAATGAAAGCCGTTACACCATTTGTATCAAGCCGTACAGGCGCAATATCGGCATACGTTTCCTCCCTTGACAAAAAGACGTTGACACCTTTTTCACCATCTTCAGCCCCGCCGATTAAGTTAGGTAAATCACGATACGCATCAGGACCAACAACCAAATCCACCAATTTCTCTTGTTCTAAAAACTTAGCTTTCAAGCGTTCAGCCATACAACCCAAAACACCGACGAGAGAGCCTTGTTTTTTTGATTTTTCAAACACCCGAAGGCGTTTGCGCACTGTATCTTCTGCTTTTTCACGAATCGAACAGGTATTGACCAATATCAAATCAGCTGCTTCCATCATTCGAGTTGGACGATAATTCGCATCGGCTAAAATCGAAGCAACGATTTCAGAATCTGAAAAATTCATCGCACAGCCATAACTTTCGATGTAAAACTTCTTTGAACCATCCCCCCCAGTATTCGCATCAGTATTCGCATCAAATTCTGCGAATAAAACTTCTCCTTGACGGTCTTCGTCCATTTTTTTACCATTATGTGGTAAAAAATCTATTGTTGGATTGCTGTCGTAAAGCATTTTTTAATATGAATTATAAAACATGAATGATGAAAGTGAGCATAGCTACTTTTCGTATTTTTTTAAGCCCGCAAAGTTAACCCTTTCTGTCAAAAGGCGTGACAAAATGTCAGTCATTTATACCCCCCTCAGTAATTTTGATAAAACAAGCGGTTCGTTTGGTTATCTGAAATTAAAATCGGATTTTCACAACCAATTATGAATCAATCAATAACAACTAACTTTCTAACCAATAACCATTATGCACAGAGAACTCGACGGCTGGCACAGTCCACGCCTTAACAAACACATGGAAATTGCCTCTTATGGGCATTACGGTTTCGCTTTACTTTTGGTACCGACTGCTGCGGCAGACTACCTCGAATATGAGCGTTTTTTGCTCATAAAAGCCATTGAGCCATTGATAAACGAAGGAAAAGTGAAGGTTTTCAGCATTAACTCTATTAATATGGAGTCGTGGATGAACAAACAAATGCACCCGCGCCACAAAGCGATTCGGCATCAACAATTCAACGATTATGTGTTCAACGAAGTGATACCATATATACGTGTCAAAACGAGTCCTGATACGCCGATTATCACCTGTGGCGCCAGTTTCGGTGCATTACATTCGATGAATTTGTTTCTGAAACGTCCTGATTTGATAAATGGCGTGATTGCCATGAGTGGTTGCTACGATTTATCGAGTTATACTGACGGGTATTTTGACGACGATGTGTATTTCAATTCACCCGAACATTATATGCCCGATTTGAACGACGACTATTTCTTGCCACGCATCAAAGCGGCTAAAAAAATCCTCATTTCGACAGGTTCCGGCTCTTTTGAAACCCCTGAAGCGAGTCGTCGTTTTGCACACATACTCGATATGAAAGGCATCCCCAATGAACTTGATGTATGGGGACACGATATGCCCCATGATTGGGATACTTGGCGCAAGATGTTGCCTTTTTATATTCAAACGAAGTTTTGACATATGCGTAATTCACGCGGTAATTTGGCATCACCGCGTGAATTCCGGCTAAAAACAACCCAACGTATTGCACAAGTTTTCTTTTATAACAAGCCGTTTTTTGATTCACAAAGCAGAAACCTCAAAGAATCCGCTTCTTATTTTATTGATATGGATTGTCTGAGGACTAATTATTTTGTAAACTGTGGCGCAATAATAAAGAAGTCGAGATACTCGAAATGACTAATTTTAATTGAGGACTTATATCATTTTTCATGCACACTTGACCATTGTTTAAGATTGATACTGCACCGACGGATTGACCATTATGAATAAATTCGAATCCATAATTATCAATTTGTGCCCATTTGCCTTGACCTTCTAATTTTTTTACGCCACGTATATATATCACATCGCCCTGTTCGTCTCTTGCTAAACCCAAATCAATATCTTGAGGCATACTGGCATCTGGATTGTAAATGATAAAGTCCCAAGCAGCGATGTCTTTGTCATTGGGCAATATTGTTCCTACGAATGTGTTTTCATATTTCAATGATATAGACATAAACCCTTTCAATAACTCATATTCTGTATTCTTAAATTTACCGACTGCCAAGACTTCTGCTCGTTTATTGTCGGGTGTCATTTGCATAAAGCTCAATCTGTTTTCAGCTTTTTGAAATCTCAAAACAAATTTAATGTCCGAGCTGCGTGTCCAGCCCCTTTTGACTTTTGAACTGATATAATCGCCATATCGAATCACTTGATTAAACTGCCATCCTTGCCGACCTTTGGCAGTCATCACGTTTGTATTGGTTTTCAAATCGTTGGATAGCAATAGTTGCGGCGTTGTACACGCTGAAAGGCATAAAATAAAGGAAAAGAGTAAAGATTGGATTTTCATATAAGTTGTATTTGTAAATTAATTGAAGAAGTAAAAATACAAAACTCTTTTTCTCTACAAAGTGGAATATATCTTTTTAAGCATTTTTTCTCTTTCTATATTATCAAGGATTTCGTTCATTTTTTTATTTTCATTGCCCCCCTCAGTATAAATTACATAAAAAAGAGGCTGCCCGCCTAAACGAACAACCTCTCGATTTTTTATATTTCAGTATGAAATTACATCATGCCACCCATGCCGCCCATACCTTGACCGCCGCCATGAGAGTGACCTTCTTCTTTCGCTGGTAAGTCGTTGATGACACACTCTGTTGTCAACACCATCCCTGCAATTGAAGATGCATTTTCTAAAGCGATCCGAGTAACTTTAGTTGGGTCAATGACACCAGCCGCCTTCAAGTCTTCATAAACATCCGTACGCGCATTGTAACCATAAGAATCCTTGCCTGTTTTGACATTCATCGAAACAACCGAACCTTCAACACCAGCGTTCTCTGCAATAGTGCGAAGCGGTGACTCAAGAGCCTTACGGATGATGTCAATGCCTGTTTTTTCATCTGCATTCACACCTTCCATACCGTCTAAAGCACTGATGGCACGTAACAAAGCGACACCGCCACCTGCAACGATACCTTCTTCGATAGCGGCACGTGTTGCATGTAAAGCATCGTCAACACGGTCTTTTTTCTCTTTCATCTCCACTTCAGTAGCCGCACCAATATAAAGAACGGCAACACCACCTGCCAATTTAGCCAAGCGTTCTTGCAGTTTCTCACGGTCGTAGTCACTTGTTGTAGTCTCGATTTGACCTTTGATTTGGTTGATACGCGCTTTTAGGTCGTTTGCATCACCTTTACCATTGATAACAGTTGTGTTCTCTTTGTCAACAGTGATTTTTTCGCAATTGCCTAAATGCTCCAAACCTGTGTTTTCAAGTTTGTAACCTTGCTCTTCTGAAATTACTGTACCACCTGTTAAGATAGCAATATCTTCCAACATTGCTTTACGACGGTCACCAAAACCTGGAGCTTTAACAGCCACCACTTTCAAACCAGCACGTAAACGGTTGACAACCAATACGCCCAATGCTTGAGAATCCACATCTTCTGCGATAATCAATAACGGACGACCCGTACCCAATGCTTTCTCTAAAATCGGCAACATCTCTTGCATATTGCTGATTTT
>JANMJN010000422.1:0-2422 GCA_031371355.1 Saprospiraceae bacterium | reverse complement strand
CCTTTTACAGTCGGTTGAAGCCATTATGCAGTCTTATGCAAAATCGTTGTTAGTTGATAGGAAAGCATTGAACAAAGCACAAGCAGCTAACGATGTCGTCCGCTGTCAAGAAATTTTGCAAACGGCATATTTGACCGATGTGCGCGCCCTCGTTGCCGAAGCGCGTTTGAAATCGGGTGGCGCATTAGACCCCCTCAGTATTTATCGCGATTTGAAGGTGCGTGAGCAATTGATTGGTGAACGTGGCGCTGTGGCTGTGGCTACTGGTTTATAGATAAAGGATTTAAGCCGCAGCCAAGACTTTCAAATCTGCTTGAATACGCATTTCTGAAAGTAAGCGGCTTAAATCTTCTAAAAAATCATCACGTTGCCGTTCAAACTGCTTGACCATACTGTGTTCATCATGCAGTTGGTGCATATCAATCATGTAATTAACTTTTTGGATTTGTTCCAAAACGCCTACGATGTTGACGGTATTTATCGGTTTTATTAATTCTTCCATTTTTTATCAATATCACGTGGATTGTTTTTTTTACTTACAAAACTTCCATCAACCCAAACCTTAAAATCAGGTTGGATATTTTGTTGAATTCTGTTCAAAAACGAAACAAAATTATTAAGAAGCCGACTTCGAGTAGTCGAGTCAATAAATTTTGTATCTAAATTTTCAGTGAAATCCGCCCATTCTACTTGAACAATATCAGGAGGATAAAGATTTCCGCGTATGTCGTAGTTTAATTTCATAGACAACAAATTTAGTTCTAAAAATTGAATTTTATTAAAATAATTCAAATGAAATCAGTCATAGCCATATTCGACATAGGCAAAACCAATAAAAAACTGTTTCTTATTGACGAGCAGTATCAGATAATTTTAGACAAAACAGAGCAATTCGCTGAAACAACTGACGAAGACGGTGAAGCGTGCGAAGATTTGGCGAAGCTGACTGATTGGGTTTTGACTTCATTTCATGCTGTTTTGAATGATGAATCTTTTAATATTCAAGCGGTCAACTTTTCAGCTTATGGGGCATCTTTTGTACACTTAAATACTGAGGGGGTACCTGTTACGCCCCTTTACAATTATTTGAAACCCCTTTCAGAAGTATTAAAAAAGCAGTTTTATGAAGACCATGGTGGAGAAGCGGCATTTTCACGCAAGTCCGCATCGCCTGTTTTGGGCAATCTCAATTCTGGTATGCAGTTGTATCGGTTGAAATATGAAAAGCCTGATGTGTTTGATAACATTAAATATTCGCTTCATTTGCCTCAATATTTGAGCTATTTGTTGACGAAAAAGCATTATTCAGATATTACAAGTATCGGTTGCCACACCAATTTATGGGATTTTGATAAAAATAAATATGCCGATTGGGTAGGAGAGGAGGGTGTTTTGGAAAAGCTACCGTCTATTTTTCCATCTGAAGCAGTCGTTGAAATACAGCCCCCGACTCCGGAGGGGAGCAAGCACAACTCAAAACTTGATGTGGGCGTTGGTTTGCATGACAGTTCTGCGGCATTGATACCTTATTTGAACAGCTTTCAAGAGCCGTTTTTACTGATTTCAACGGGAACATGGTGTATTTCCATGAACCCGTTTAACAATGCGCCTTTGACGGATTTTGAATTAGAAAATGATTGTTTATGTTATATGAGTTATCAAGGAAAACCCGTCAAAGCGGCGCGGCTTTTCGCAGGTTTTGAGCATGAGGAACAAACGGAACGGATTGCGAAACACTTCGATTTGCCTTCAGATTTCTACAAAACAATACATTTTGACCCTAAAATCATAGATGTACTGAGGGGTCGCAACCAGAAGATTTTGAGAGGTTTCATTGCCGCAACGGTTCGCACATCGTCTGTTTTTGTGCAACGTGATTTGGATGATTTGGAGACTGTTGAGTTCGCTTATCATCAACTTTTGTTGGATTTGATGGCGCAACAGGTGACTTCAACGCGTTTGGTTTTGAGTGATGAAATACCTGTTCGGCGCATTTTTGTGGATGGCGGTTTTTCAAAAAACCCGATTTATATGAATCTTTTGGCGAGTCAATTTTCAGAAATAGAAGTTTTTGCTGCTTCTGTGGCACAAGCAACGGCTATCGGTGCCGCCTTAGCCATTCATGAGCATTGGAATACGCAACCTGTACCAAGTAATTTGATTGATTTGAAATTTTATACTTCGTAATTTTTATGGTGTTTAGTACTAAACTTTTTTTAGGGTAATACACTCTGTATAAAAGTAAAAACAAACATAAACCGAATTAAACAGGTTGAAAATTGCACCCCTTTTTATGTTCGGAAACGTTCCCGCTGAAAATAAATAATAATAGACAAACCTTATTTAATTTTGTAAATAATTTAGATTGCCAATAAATATTTAAGCATTGCTAAGTTTTGGCAAATGAAAATCCTATTTTTGA
>JANMJN010001101.1:0-1677 GCA_031371355.1 Saprospiraceae bacterium | reverse complement strand
AATCTCATGCGTCATCACACTCAACAACTTCTGCCAAGCGACGGCTTCGTTTTCATCTAAAGCTTCATGAATGTTTTGAAAAGCAATGAGTTTATTGATTTGATTGTCAACTTGAAACAAAGTAGCGGTCAATAACAGCTTTAAGGACTTGTTTTCTCTGTTAATGGTGACAACGGTTGTTTCTCCTGGACGAATCTGTTTTACGGCATTGTATAGGTTTACATCCCGTTTGTGAAGTGATTCAATGGTTTTTAAATAAGGAATATTCATTAGTTTTTTAAACGTGCTGTTCATCCAATTCAACTCACCCGATTCTGTATCATAAGAAATAATGCCTGTATCAACGAGTTCCAAAATCTGTTGCAGATACTGATACTGCAATTCTTTTTCTTTACTGATGAATCGAAAAGTAGAATTTATCTCATTAAAACCCTTCCGCAACGATTGCAATTCGGCAGGTGCTTGTTTGACATTAAAATACCTTGAAAAATCACGATAATGTATAGATTCCACAAATTCAGTCACTTCATCTTGCGCTTTTTTCAACATACGATAAATATTAAACAACAAATAGCCAAGTATGGGCAACAAAATCAGCAAATAGATATACACACCTTTTTGTATCAAAAAAGCAAGGACATAAAGGACAACAAACAAAAGCAGTACTTTTATAGCGATGCGAACTTCTGGTTTTTTAATCATTGACTGTTTTTGATAGACAAAAAGTGCGAAAATACTGAGGGGGGGCAATTTTCATTAATTTTTTCACCATTAAATTATTCACCATTCACCATTAATTAAATATCATGTTTGCTCAATTTTCGATACAAAGCCGTTCGAGTCAAGCCTAATTCTTTGGCAGCTTTAGTAATATTGCCATTGTGTTTTTCAATAACCTTAACAATGGTACTTTTTTCGATGGTACTCAAGCGCAAATCATTGTCTGTATTTGAAGACATCAGAGCGGTTTCGATGGGCGAAAAAATAAGATCATCGGCTTCAATCACATCACCTTCACTCATAATCACGGCGCGTTCTATGGCGTATTGCAACTCCCGAACATTGCCTGGGAAGGTATATTCTTGCATCTTTTCGATGGTCTTTTTATGAATTTTAAGACCCGATTTGCGATATTTTTCACCATAAATATTGGTAAAATGTTTGGCTAAAAGGGCAATATCAACCAAACGTTCACGCAAAGGCGGCAGCATAATCTCAACGGTATTGATGCGATAAATCAGGTCTTTGCGAAAGCGGTTTTCGTCTGCTAAGTCTTTTAAAGGCACATTTGTGGCACAAATCAAGCGAATATCAACAGGAATCTCTTGGTTTGAACCTAAACGTGTGACACGTCTGTTTTGCAAAACGGATAAAAGTTTAGCTTGTTGGTGTGTTGAAATATTGCCGATTTCATCCAAAAAAAGCGTACCGCCTTGTGCTTCTTCAAAGCGACCTTTGCGGTCTTCTTTGGCATCCGTAAAAGCCCCTTTTTTATGCCCAAATAATTCTGATTCGAACAAAGACTCGGTCAAAGCACCGATATCTACTTTCACAAAAGGCTTATTATGGCGAACCGATTGTTGGTGAATGGCTTGAGCGATAAGTTCTTTGCCCGTCCCATTTTCACCTAAAATCAAAACATTGACATCAGTTGGGGCTATTTTTTTTATTTTTATG
>JANMJN010000414.1:0-3517 GCA_031371355.1 Saprospiraceae bacterium | reverse complement strand
ACCTAAACGCCCAGGCGCGGATAAGACGACACCTGCAATTTGGTAAGTCTTCTCTCCTATTTTGACGGAATCGCCCGTTTTTAAATCAAATTGAAATTGCAAAGTATTGTCAATCAATGCCTTGCGCTCCGTTTGAAACGTCGCAGCAGCAGCAGCGGGTTCTGTTTTTAGTTCGCCATAAAAAGGATATATGCCTTCTTGTGCCTTCACTTGCACCGGTCTCGTCCCTTCTTTTTGGGGAAAATAAGCCATGGATAAAAAGGACACAATCCGAGAACGAGTGCCACCAATACTGTCCATGATATGGATTACTGAGGGGGGTGGCGGGTTGAGTCCATCAATCGCTAAGTCCGCGCCGAGTAGTTCACGGGCTTGCCCATTGATGTCTTTTTGCAAGTTCTCACTGAAAGAGTTAATCGCAACAAGCGCAGCGATACCGATAATGATGCTCGAAACGAAAAGTAATAAACGACCACGTTGACGGCGGCTGTCGCGCCATGCGAGTTTTAGAATGGTCGCAAAGTTAATTTTTTCCAAAATACTTATTTTTTATAAACAATGTGTACGAAACGCAAAAAGCAGCCTTTGGGTTGTGGCTGCTTTTTGAGTGGACGAATATGTCGGTTGAATATTGGTTCAAAGATACTGAGAGGGTTGGATTTATTCATGAATTATAAAAATATCAGACACTTTCATTTCAAAATCGGGCAAAACAGGCGCAGCGGTTACCATTTCATCACCTCTAAAAATGGTCGAATGGCGACCATGATAAACATGAACTTCTTGCAATTTTGCAAAAACATGCCATATTACTTTGACATCTGCCTTTTCGTAATCCTGCATTTTTTCATAAACACGGTTCATTTCATCGGTCGTTGAAATGACTTCAATGACAAATTGCGCAGTGTCGTCTTTTGAGCCTTTTGCCATATTTGCAATTTGTTTTTTTGTCAAATATGCCATATCGGGGCGGCGGTGATTGCCTTTGAAAAACATATCACCTTCGGTGATAATTTGCCCAGTAAATTTTCCTGCAAATTTTAGTTTAAAGAAAGCATCTAATATGTTTTCTTCAATAGCAAATTGTTTAGTATCCATAGATCGTTTTGTTTTCTCAACCATGCCATTTACCCATTCATACGTGTAACTGTCTTCACGAGCAAGGTATTTTTTTTCAAAAGCCTCCCAAGAGATGCGTTTTGAAGCATGACCGTTTGTTTTGGCTTTTATTTTATTTTCTTTTATAGCTGTTGCGACCATTTTTCTTTTTTTACAAAATTAATCGAATTTGAGATTTTGACAAAGTTTTTTTCAAAATCCAGAGGGGGATTTATACGCTTAATCTCAAAACTGCGAATCATCAACAGAATCCAACCAAGCCGTAATCTCACCAATAGCAGATTCGACACAACCATCATCGAAAGGAGAGCGCAGGTTTGCCAATTCGACCAATTTCAAAAACGACATCGAACCGCCGGCTTTGCAAAGGGTGACATAATCTGCCCACGCCGCTTTGTGGTCTTCTCGGTCTTTTTTCCAGAATTGAAATGCACATATTTGAGCCAGTGTGTAGTCTATATAATAAAAAGGTGTGGTGAAAATATGGCTTTGCTTTTGCCAATAACCGCCATTTTCAAGGAAAGGAATACCGTCATAGTTGCGTTGGGGCATATATTTTTGCTCGATTTCACGCCATTTTTGGTTTCTTACTGAGGGGGTCACATCTGGATTTTCATACACAAAATGTTGAAATTCGTCAACTGCTACGCCATAGGGTAAGAATTGCAAGGCTGCGCTCAGGTGTGCAAAACGGTATTTTTCAGTGTCCTCTTCAAAAAACAGCTCCATCCAGGGCCAAGTAAAAAACTCCATACTCATCGAGTGGATTTCACAGGCTTCGTAAGTGGGCCAATGATATTCGGCAATGCCCATATTGCGGCTCGAAAATACTTGGAAAGCATGTCCCGCTTCATGGGTCAAAACGTCAATGTCGCCGCTTGTACCATTAAAATTTGAAAAGATATAGGGAGCGCGATATTTGCCGACATAGGTACAATAGCCACCCGTAGCTTTGCCGTCTTTTGCTTCCAAATCCATGAGTTCGTTTAGGCGCATAAATTGGAAAAACTTATCTGTATCACGAGAGAGTTCAAAATACATTTTATCAGCCCCCCTCAGTATATCCTCGGGTGTCCCTTTGGGTTTCGGGTTACCAGAAGGAAATTTAAACTCTTCGTCATAAAATTTAAAATCATTGATTTTCAATCGTTTACGTTGCCTTTCATAAAGTTTTTGAGAAATCGGAACGATAAATTTCTCTACTTGCTTTCTGAAATTAGCCACCATTTCGGCATTGTAATCGGAACGCAACATACGCGCATAGCCCAACTCAACAAAATTTTTATAGCCTAATTCAACTGCAATACGATGGCGCGTTTGAACTGATTCGTGATAAATGCGCTCAACTTCTGATGAATTCCCCGCAAAGAACTGCCATTTAGCTTCTGCTGCCGCTTTACGAATGGCGCGGTCTTCATCTATTTCGAGGGGTTGAATCGATGATAAATTATAGGTTTTGCCTTGAAAATCAATTTGTGCAGATGCTTTGATTTTGACATACTCACTTGCCAGTTTATTTTCCTCTTGCAACGCCGTCAAAATACTGGGTTGAAACGTCTTGATTTGAAGGTCTGCAATATTGAATAATTGCGCGCCCCACTGTTTTTCCAACTCAGGACGAAAACGAGACACGATGAGTTTTTTATAAAATTCTGTGATCAAAGCTTCAAAAACCGGTGAGTTTTCATCAAAAAACTGATTTTCTGTATCATAAAAAGAGTCACGTGTATCAATTGTATGCCTAATTTGTCCGATAGTTGCCGTTGATGTAAAGTCGCGGCGTAAATTGTTAATCTTCTTCAATACCTCACTTGCCTCTTCAAAAGATTCCGCCATATCAAATTCCGCAATCCGTTTTTCAAGAGTCTTAGTCATGCGCTTTAAATTGGGTCTTTTATACGGATATTCTGTAAATTTCATGTGTTTTTCTTTTTATAATATAATAAATGTACATTTTCCAAAATGCGAAGTTACAATTTTAGGATTTGAGTTTTAATATAAATTAAAACCAAATTAAAAAACAATATTGATATGTGTCTGCGTATTTGGAAAATACATAAACTGGTTAATCAATTTTTATATCGCACACATTTGTAAAATATCACTATATTTTAGAATAGAATCAGACAGTATTTGTCATGATTTACTAAGTAAAATAAAATCTTAAAAAAAATATATTAATCCAATAATTTTGTAAAATTTAAAAAATAAGATATTATATTTTAAATAAACTTTTTTTTATAGAATAATATTAGTATTTTTGAAACGAATGCGTAATAAAAAATTAAGCATTTTACCTCATGGACGACACCGTAAAACCACTTTTCCTCCACAATTAAACAGTTCTAATTATGGTAAATAGTATATTAGGTCTAGGTAAATGGGTATTCGCCATACC
>JANMJN010001068.1:0-4367 GCA_031371355.1 Saprospiraceae bacterium | reverse complement strand
TCAACTTTAAAGAGTTGTCTATCAGCATCTTACAAGGTTTAGTCATTACATTGGGCACTTTGTTTTCTTATACTTATGCTGTACGTGAAGGTTATAGCGAAGACCTGACGCGCACGTTGGTTTTCACGACATTGGTCATTGCCAACGTGTTTTTAACCTTAGTCAATCGCTCTTTTTACTATTCCGTTTGGACAAGTTTTTCTTATAAAAACAATTTAATCGTGGGTGTCATCAGTCTTTCCATCGCTTTACTTTTGGCAATGATATATGTTCCTATATTTGCGACATTCTTTAAATTATCACCACTTAATATCGAACAATTCGGCATGGCAGCATTGATTGGTTTCCTGTCAGTCATTTGGTTTGAAGGTTACAAGTGGTTCAAAAGACAAGTTTAATAATGGTGATTATGTTTGTATTATGTACATATGAAAAACACGCGGGCTTTTCGAGTAAAACAAATAGATATTGAAACGCCAGATACAAAGACGTTTCATTTACAAAGTGTTGATAACGAAACCGTTAATTATCAATCAGGTCAGTTTTTGACGCTTATTTCAAAGGCGAATGGTAAGGAAATACGCCGCTCCTACTCATTGAGTTCATCGCCAGTTGCCGATGATTTATTGTCTATTACAGTCAAACGGGTGGCAAATGGTGAAATTTCGCGATGGTTGCACGACCATGTCCAAATTGGCGAAACCTTGGAGGCTTTGCAACCGACGGGTCGTTTTGTATTGCCCCAACCTTTTATACAGGTGAAACATTACTTTTTCATTGTTGCGGGTAGTGGGATTACGCCTGTTTTTTCGATGATAAAAACATTGATAAAAAGTGGTTATAAAGGGCAAATAACTTTGATTTACCAGTCTAAAAACCCAAAAAACACGATTTTTTATGATAAAATAGCGGCTTATACTGAGGGGGGCAAAAACGGGAAGAGCCATTATTTTTTTAGTCGTCCAACAGATGACAATCCACCTGCATATCTCAACAAAGACATTTTAAAAACGATAGTTACAAAGGATTTGGTGGGTAAAAAACGAGAGGCTGCTTTTTATCTCTGCGGTTCAACAGCGTTTATGCGGATGGTGACAATGACCTTGCACTTCCTTGATTTTTCAGACAAACAGATACATCGAGAAGATTTTGTGATTCCGACTTTTCAAGAATTCGTTGCATTAAAAGACTTTGGAAAACCTGCTCGTTTGACCATTCATTTTCAAAACAAAATCTACAAAATTGACGTGCCTTTTCGGAAAACGCTGTTAGATGCGGCTTTGGACAATCAAATCCCCTTACCTTATAGTTGCAAAGGCGGTGTTTGCACGACCTGCCTATGCAAAACGACGAAAGGAAAAGTGATAATGCCCGCCAATGACAAGCTGTTTGAAGACGAAATACTGAGGGGGGGGACTTTGAGTTGCATCGCTTACGCAGATGCCCAAGCTATTGAAATCGTTGTTTAGATTATTTTGTATAACAATTAAACGTCTAAAAGACAACCGACATCGTGAATAATACAAATGCCAAAATAGGTCTTTTTTAGCCCAATTATTATCTTTTGTTAATTATTTTGTAAGATATAATTTGGAAATTTGCCGTTCTAATAGTCATTTTTGAATAAGCTAAACGAGTCAAATAGTTTAGCTAATCTTTCCTGACAGTGGAGCGCACATGAAAAAAAAGATATGGCAAATACACAGACAACGGGCTGTCAATAAAAGCTAATCGCTACTTTTTAAGAATATTAACACGATTTGATTTTTAAGGGGTGTATTGTTTATCAATATACCCCTTCCTTTTTATGCTTTATGGGCGTAAAATGACTTGCTTGCAATGATGTGCATCTGAAGATTGAACAGGACAAAAGCCAAAAATGAGTTATATTCACGCATTTTACTGAGGGGGATTCCCCAATCATCATTCACCATTCATCATTAAATCATGGATTTATCACAAATTCCTCCTGGATTAGAACTTCCCAAAGGTATTCCTGCTCGATTGGGTTTTGCTTCACACGAAGATGCGCGGGAGCATCGCAAAAAAATGCTCGTCGCAGCGTTTCGTTTATTCGACAAATTTGGTTTCAACGAAGGCGTTGCAGGTCATATCACCGCCCGTGATCCCGAACGCACCGATCATTTTTGGGTCAATGGTTTCGGCGTTGATTTTGGCAGTATTAAAGTTTCTGATTTGATTCTTTGTAATCACAAAGGTGAAGTTGTTGAAGGCAAATACTCGGTCAATCGCGCGGCTTTTGCCATTCATTCGCAAGTTCATGAAGCCCGTCCAGACGTTGTTGCGGCGGCTCATGCCCATTCGATACATGGCAAAGCGTTTTCTTGTTTGGGTAAAAAATTAGACCCTATCACGCAAGACGCTTGTGCTTTTTTTGAAGATCATGGTTTGTATTCCGATTATGGCGGCGTTGCCAATGATGCAGAAGAAGGTGAAAGAATCGCACAGGCAGTCGGTAAAAGCAAAGCGGCAATCCTTCAAAATCATGGTTTAATCACCGTTGGACAAAGCGTAGAAGAAGCCGTTTGGTGGTTTATTACGATGGAACGCAGTTGTCAAGCGCAATTGTTGGCAGAAGCAACGGGGCTACCGACGCTTAAAATTGACAGAGAAACAGCCTTGAAAGTGCGTGCGGAAATAGGTTTTTCGATTGCTGGGTTGTTCCAGTTTCAACCTTTATTACAGAAAATCCAAAGGGAAATACCTGATATGTTTGATTAAAGGAAATATCAATCACTGCCAAATTAACTGGGAGTCATGCCTTTCGTTGTGAAACAATAAGATTAAGCTGCTTTTCGAGGTTTAGATTTGGCAAGGTAAGCCTCTACATCAGTACCAAATTCGGCGATAATCGGTTGTACATTATACATCGTTTGCCTTAATTTTTCTTTCAGAATGGCTTTTTCAGAAAAAGGAAGTTTTTCCAAGTCCGTAAAAAAAGCTTGTTCAATTTTTGTTTGTTCTATATTATCATCAGCCATAAAATAAAGTGTGAAAAATGTGCGCAAAGCGGCATCGTCGGTTAGCTGCATGACCATTGTGTGAACGCTTGAATATTTATTCATCGCTTAAATTAGATTTAATTGTTATTACTGTTCAAGCGTTTATTGATTTTGATAACTTGATCAAGTGCATCATCAATCAAAGCCTGAAAATCGGCATCATCGCCCCAAAAACTATCTCTTAGTCTCATTTGAAAACTAAGAAACTTGAATAACAAAGCTTTTCGTCTTAGCAATTCAGCTTTTTCGCTTTCATTCATAGTAAATTGTTGTTTATGCAAAGATACACTGTTGAAATTGAAAAGACAAATAGCATTTTTGATTTAATTTACGATTTAGAAAAAACAAAAATATGAAAGCCATCTTTTGTAAAACTCATGGAAAACCCGATACCTTGGTTTTTGAAGACATGGATACCCCCTCAGTATCGGCTGGCAAGATCCTCATTCAAGTCATGGCGTGTGGCGTAACGTTTCCAGATACCTTGATTATTCAAAATCTCTATCAATTCAAACCTACTTTGCCGTTTTCACCTGGCGGTGAAGTGTCAGGCATTGTCAAAGCCGTTGGCGAAGGTGTAAAGCAGTTCAAAGTGGGCGATCGGGTATTTGCGCTTGCTGGTTGGGGCGGCTATGCGGAAGAATTGTTGATTGATGCCAAACGGTGTTTTCCGACATTGCCCAATATGGATTTTGTGACGGCGGCTTCTGTTATGTATAATTATGGCACGTCTTACCACGCCTTGAAAGACCGTGCGGTGTTACAAAAGGGAGAAACGCTTTTGGTAATGGGTGCAGCAGGCGGGGTGGGTTTGGCAGCTGTTGAATTGGGCAAATTGATGGGTGCACGTGTCATTGCTGCCGCTTCGTCTGATGAAAAACTAAGCGTTTGCAAAGAAAAAGGGGCTGATTTTACCATAAATTATTCAAAAGAAGACCTTCGTGAGCGTATCAAAGAAATGACTGAGGGGGTCGGGGTAGATGTCATTTATGACCCCGTTGGGGGTGATTTTGCTGAACCTGCCGTTCGTTCAATGGCTTGGAATGGTCGTTATTTGGTTGTCGGTTTTGCGACAGGTGAGATTCCAAAATTGCCTGCCAATTTGCCTTTACTGAAAGGTTGTGCCATCGTTGGCGTTTTCTGGGGGCGTTTTTCGGAAAAAGAACCCGCAAAAAACTTTAAAAACATTCAAGAAATTGCTGGTTTTTTGATGCGCGGAGAGATAAAACCGCATATTTACAAGGAATATCCTTTGTCCGAAACGCCTCAAGCATTGTGGGATTTGATGAATCGTAAAGTCATTGGTAAAGCCGTTGTGGTCACAGACGCTTATTTAGCGTTAGC
>JANMJN010001047.1:0-3165 GCA_031371355.1 Saprospiraceae bacterium | reverse complement strand
GGGACGGCGCATGGCGCTCGTGGTGAGCTTGCGGACGCGTCGTTGGACACGTGCATTTGCAAGATGAAGTCAAATATTTAGGCATTACCTATTATTGTAATGGCGCCGTCAGTGGTGCATGGTGGCGTGGCGCTTTCCAAGATTTCCCACCCGCCTATGCCATAGTGGATTATTATGACGATGGCAGTTTTGAACGCTGCTTTGTTAACTACTGATACTCGGTATTCGGTACTCGGATATTCGGTACTCGGATATTCGGTATTCGGTATTCGGATATTCGGATAACGAGTATCCGAATATCCGAATACCGAACATCATTTGCAGAGCAAAATAATGGGTTTTGTTTGAATCACATTACTTTTGTGACCTGCTCGGTCTTTGATATAGATGTCATATGACAACGTATCGGTTGGGCGGGAAGGCGTTGCAATGCATGGTTCGAGAGAAAGGCAACAAGTGGTAAACATCAAGAAGCGAATTTCACCACTGATGCCGTTTTTAGCACCCGCTTCTGGCACGAAAGGAATCCGAAACGTTTGCTCGACTGGTTTGTTGCTGCGCCTGTCGGTGATGAAGACATTGAGACTGTCTTTTCCACTCACGCCGCCCAAATCGCCATCACCGTCAGTGAAGGACAATGTATAGTAAACGGAATCCTCTGAACCAAAACCTTGTCTCATCGTCGTTTTAGTCATGCCGACAAATTGAATTTGGGGCTCTATGGGATAGTCCGGTGGGCGAATACAGGTTGCGAAAGCAACAAACACAACGAGATAGAGAAATCTTTTTATTTTCATTGTCCAAATGTTAAATTTATTGTTTTGAGAGATATTTTACAAAAAAAGATAAAGTCGTTAAGGACTTCAAAAGCGAATAACGCTGTTTCCAAAACGGTATTTGACGATTTGGCTTTCGACGTCTTCGGCTACCAGTACAAATATAACGCCTTTTATCGGCAGTATTGTTCACTGTTGGGCAAAGAGTTTTCAAAAGTTTCGACCATTAACGACATCCCATTTTTGCCCATTCAATTTTTTAAAAATCAAACAATCAAAACAGGCGATTGGACGACACCTGAAACCGTTTTTACCAGCTCGGGAACAACGGGTGCGGCGACAAGTCAGCATTTAGTACGTGATTTGGCATTTTATAAAGACATTTCCATACTTGGTTTTGAAGAACAATATGGTCGTATTTCGGACTATTGCATTTTAGGTCTCCTCCCTTCCTATTTGGAAAGGACTGGTTCATCGTTGATTACGATGGTAGAAGAATTTATTCAGCTTTCAAAGTACTCTGAAAGCGGTTTTTTCCTACATAACCACGCCAAATTAGCCGAAATACTGAGGGGGTGTCGTGACCGACAAATACCGACCATACTGATAGGTGTCACTTTTGCTTTATTGGATTTTATTGAACACCATGCGATTGATTTCCCAAACTTGATCGTCATGGAAACCGGCGGGATGAAAGGACGGCGGCGCGAAATGATACGTGCAGAATTACATGACGTTTTGGGAAAAGGATTTAACTGTACTCATATCCATTCCGAATATGGTATGACAGAACTGTTTTCACAAGGATATTCCAAGCAAAATGGCATTTTCGAACCGACGCCTACGATGCGTATCGTATCGAGAGAAATAAATGACCCCCTCAGTATAACGCCCCAAACTGGTCAGTTGGGTGTGATAAACGTCATAGATTTAGGCAATTTAGATACATGTAGCTTTATTGCGACAGATGATTTAGGACGCGTTTTTGCGGATGGGCAATTCGAGGTATTGGGCAGATTGGACAACTCGGACATAAGGGGTTGTAATTTATTGGTTATTCGTTAAATCGGTATTCGGGTATTTGTTAAATTAGTATATTCGAATTAACGAGTACCCGAATACCGATTCAACGAATTAACGAATACCGATTTAACGAATATTATCCCCCCGTAGCGACACGCATTTGGGCGATTTGAGACTCCCAAAGCATTCGGGCATTTTTGTCATCATTTTCATCGCAAAAGTCTGTAATATTGAGTACCGTTTCTTCAGTAATACCTGATTTGGAGATATTCATTTCGAGATATTCGTTAGGCGAAGGCGCGTCTTCCCATTGAAAACGAAGAAGCTCGTCTTCCCAATCTTCAACGAGCGTCGCAACTTGCTCGTCACCATCCCAATAGAAAGTATAAACATTGCCGTTGATATCGACTTCATCGCAAAACCAACGAACTAAGCAAGCCGGTGTGGTTAAAAATTGATAAACAATAGTCGGCGAAGCGCGAAAGATGAATTCCATCTTAAACATCACTCTTTTTGCAGCCATAATAATCATAACGAGTTAGTGACCTTTTAAAGGTCGGTTCAAATAAATACAAAACGGGGGTTTTAGGCTTAAAAAGCCTAATTTCAGTAATATCGGCGAAATAAAAATAAATTCAATGATTCTCACAAATAAAAGGTTTATTTTTTTCGATAAATAGAAAAAAAGAATTTTTATTTGGAAAATGACCTATTCTATTATAACATTTCAAAATAAAATTTTGTGACGAATGTGTCATTTTATAGTCTTTTGAACTGTAGTTATGTTGACAATATGCCTAAAAAAGCATACCTTTGCACCACTTTTGACAAAAAAGTAATTTTAGTAGTAAAAAATAAACATAAAACTTCTATTTTTCTTTTACTTACCATGACATTTTTTTGTAAAACATTAAAAGATTAATAAACAGACAAGGACATCAACTATAAACGAACATTCATTATTGGCATAATATAAATAAATCCTTTGCTCAGGCATGAGACAACTCAAAATTACAAAGTCTATTACCAATCGTGAGAGCCAATCGCTCGAAAAATACTTACAGGAGATTGGTAAAGTAGACCTCCTAACACCCGAAGAAGAAGTCGATTTAGCAAAACGTATCAAACAAGGCGACCAAATTGCTCTTGAAAAATTGACCAAAGCTAATCTTCGCTTCGTCGTTTCTGTAGCGAAACAATATCAAAATCAAGGTCTTTCCCTTTCTGACCTTATCAATAAGGGAAATTTAGGCTTGATTAAAGCCGCCCAAAGATTTGATGAAACGCGCGGCTTTAAATTCATTTCTTATGCCGTTTGGTGGATTCGTCAGTCCATTTTGCAGGCTTTGGCTGAACAATCGCGTAT
>JANMJN010000997.1:0-3882 GCA_031371355.1 Saprospiraceae bacterium | reverse complement strand
GGATGGCTTTGGCATCGGCGTAGTCCTTGTCCTTAATGTCCAATTTGGCAATCATTTGAAACATTTTGGGTGTAACATGAACCATCGTAAACGCTTCGTCGTCCATGTATTGATTGAAAAACTTTTCAATCGCATTGTTTTGTGCTGTTATGCTGAGGGGGGTACTCAGCAAGCAAAACAATAATAAAAAAGTAGCAAAACTTAATCGCAGCATATTTTTCATTTTAATGATTTTTAATTTTAACTATTAATAAAAATAATTTTAAGAAACTATTGGATTGGTGATTAACAACACGAGATTTTGCAAAATAATCGTTTATGTTTTTTAAATTTTATAGATTGATAAATTGTAAGTTACTCATTTATTGATATAAATAACATCTATTTATATTGTTTGAATAATAATTAAACGCTTTTTGATACTCGTTTAATAAAAATTAAAAAAGGGCTGATTGATCTGAATAAATTTATAGAAAATCATTGAAAAAGATAAAAAAGCATTTTTATTTAATTTTCTTTATTCAAAATTTCTGTTGCATCTTTTAATTTCAATAAACCATTAGTCGTTTCATCTGTCCCGCGTTTCATTTTATGAGAGACTAAAGACAAGGCTTCTTTAACTTTTTCATAAGCCACTTCAGGGTCATCGTTGCCATCGAGAATAATCATTTTTGCGCCTCGATGTTCAACAATTTGTGGTTTTTGGGGCTCAAAAACTTTGAATATGGCGATACTACCAACCACCAAAAAAGCTAAGGTTGCCGCTATTTTCCAAAAATATCCCCCCCTCAGTATTTTGAATTTCGAAGGTGTAATGTTGGATTTAGGTTTTTGAAAATTGGGCATTTTGGCATCATCGAAAACGATGTGTTTTTCTTTTTCAAAAAACTGAAAAAGCGGTGTGTAAGAGCGCAGGCGTGCGTCAATTTCCGAACCTTTGAAGTATCCCCTCAGTATTTGTTCCTCTTCAAGGCTCGTTTCGCCTATGAAGTATTTTTCTATCAGTTCATTTATGATTGTAAAAGTCATTGTAACAATTTTTTAAAAAATTCTTAAATATGTGTTTATTCATTATCTATTAATCTAAAGCTTTCTGCCGCCAGCATTTTTTCTCGAATAAACTGCCGTGCCCGATGCAAATTCACTTTTACTTGTGCCATTGATATTTCTAAAGCGGCTGAAATTTCGTCGTAAGTCATTCCTTCTATGTCGCGTAAGTGCATCGTCAATTTTTGTTTTTCAGGCAAATCCTGCATCCATTTTCTAATACAGTTTAGCGCATCGCTTGTTTCAGTTGAGTCATAAGGTGTTGAATATGAATCCGTTAACTGTAGCGCCTCGCCAATCTCTGCTGTCCGTCTGTGTTTCGAGCGCATTTTATCCAACGATAAATTACGGGTCAAAGTCATGCAATATGCTTCGTGATTGAGGACTTCTTGCATCTCATCGCGTTTGTTCCATACTTTTATAAAAACCTCCTGTACCACATCTTCCGCTTCAGCCACGTCGCCAGTCATGCGGAGCGCGAAACGATAAAGTTTGTCTTTAACACTGATTGCAAGCTTTTCAAAATTCATTATTGGACATTTATAACACAACGACGAATCGCTTTGCGGGTTTGTTACAACGTTTTCAGAAAAAAGTTAAAAATAAAAAAAAGCCGTGAACTGCCCCCTCAGTATCATGGCTTTTTTCTCGCTCGCTAACGTCGGCGATGTTTCAAACCTCGCCGGGGTTTTGCACCGACGTTTTATTAATTTTTTTAAGAACCAATTATCGTTTGTCCAATTGCTACCACACCATTCACTAATGCTTCAAAATCCTCTTTTTTACTCCTATGATTGACATTAGCCACTCTTATTGCATAATGACCATTGAGCAAACCATAAGACGGTGCGGCAATACCTTGCTCATGCAGGCGCATCAGGATTTCTTTATTCAAAGCGTTCAATGCTTCATCAGAAAGCCCTTTTGGATTGAATCGAAAGCAAACGATATTCATCACAGGCTTTGCCAAAAGTTCTAGAAGAGGTTGATTATCAATGAGTTCTGCGAGGTAAAAGGCTTGTGCTATGTTCTGTCTGATGAGCCGCCTGTATTTTTCTACGCCATGTTCTTTCAAAGACATCCATACTTTTAAGGCGCGAAAACTGCGGGAAAGTTCCAATCCAAAATTGCCACGCGGCTCAATGCCACTTGCCAAACCCCGTTCGTGATGCGCTAAATAGGAAGCCGCTTGTGCAAAAGCAGCGCGGTGAATCGTCTCGTCTTTAATCAAAACACAACCGACATCGTAGTTCATATATAGCCATTTGTGCAAGTCAAAAGCGACGCTGTCCGCCGTTTCAATGGCTTTGAGTCGCGTATCAAAAGCAGCATCGAGTTTTGCCAAAGCACCGAAAGCACCGTCCACATGAAACCAAAGACCCTGTTCACGTGCCAAATTTTGCAACTCATTAAGTGGGTCAATAGCTCCTGTATTGACCGTTCCAGCGTTACCGATGATGCAAAACGGTACTTTTCCAGCGTTTTTATCGTCTAAAATAGCTTTTTTCAAGGCGTTCACATCAATTTGGTAATCGGCATCAACTGGAATTTTTCGCAAATTATCGTTTCCAATGCCAATCACATCTGCCGCTTTGAATAGGCAATTATGCGTTTCCGAAGAGCAATACATCGTCAATTGACCGCCAACGGTCGCGTTTCCAGTTGCCCGAATTTGACTATCAAAATGATTTCTGGCGACGATAATGGCTGTAATATTCGCCAATGAGCCACCACTGACCAAAAGTCCGCTGCCTACTGAGGGGTAGCCAAACATCGTTTTGAGCCACGTAATCACTTGTCTTTCAACGTATTGTCCAGCGTGTTCACCGATCGTATTGTTCGGGTTCATGCCTGAAGCGAGCATATCTGACAGCATACCCATAGCAGTGCCATTGCCATTGACCCACGACCAAAAACGGGGATGTACATTGCCCATATTGAAGGGCAAGATGTGCGTTTTGAAATCGTCATAGACCTGTTCTGGCGGAGTCGGTTCTGTCGGCAAGGGTTGATTGAGCGCGGATTTTGCCCCCTCAGTAATGGGTGTCCAAACAGGGCGTTCTTTGACATTTTGTAGGTAGTCGAGCATATCATCCACCATCGTGTGGGCAAGGTGACGGAGCGCGGGCCAGTCTTGCGGGTCGAGTGTTTCTTCGTTTTGTAATTTATCCTCAAATTTCATAAATTATTGAATTTCAATATTTTAGTAATAAAATTTTAATTTCGGTTTATGTAAAAATGATGTTTTGATTTATCTTTGTTGCACTTGGTAAACGATTTAAGTACAAAGAGATGGCAAATGAATTTGACCGTATATTTAAGGAGGAATCAGAAACACTTATCAAAGCAATTGCAACAAAAGTTTTAGGGATTACAGGTTTTGAAAACACTGAACCTGTGACTGCGACTTTGCATAAAACCATAGAGCGTGAACCTGATTGGCTAAAAAGGGTTTGTCATCCAAATCCGTTTAACGATTATATCTTTCACGGTGAAGTCCATGCGAAAGATGAAGCCGATTTACTTGATAGAAACCTACTTTATGTTGGTTTACTTTGGGCGAATTATCATTTGCCTGTGCGCCAAGTTGTGGTCTATATTGGTCGAAAGAAAAAACTGACGCTCATGAAATCTGCATTGGTTTTACCCTATTTGCAATTTAGTTTTGACATTATTAATATGTACGAGGTGCCTTATGACCTTTTTATCCATTCTGACATACCCGAAGAAGTCATTTTAAGTGTTTTATGCGACTTTAAAGGTCAGTCAAAAAAAGCTGTACTTGAACAGATTTTGAGACGACTGAAAAAGTTGGATAAAGGTGGGTTAAAATTA
>JANMJN010000955.1:0-1853 GCA_031371355.1 Saprospiraceae bacterium | reverse complement strand
TACCATTGCTCATCGTGCCAAACACGGCGAATTTGTTTTTCTTGGAAAAGGACAATTTTATTATCTTGATTCATAGTGATTCATTTTGAAGTACAAAAATATGTTTCAAAAAGCAAACCAAAAAGTTTCTAATTTTATATTTTTTTGTTGTATAAATCAAATAACAATCATTTTTATCTCTATTTATACAAACTCATCAAAACCTTTTCCGCCGTAAAAGGTGCGTCAAATACTGAGGGGGTACTGCCAAACGCTTTTACCGCATCTCGAATCGCAAAATACGCCCCAATGCCATACATCAAAGGCGGTTCACCAACGGCTTTTGAGTTAAAAATCGCTAAGTTTTCCCGCTCTGTTTCCAACGGAATGATGCTTATTTCCTTCGGAACGCTGTATATATCAGGTATTTTGTAGGTTGAAAGAGCATTTGAACGCAGCTTCCCTTTGTCGTCATAAACCAATTCTTCCATCGTCATCCAACCGATGCCTTGAACGATGCCGCCTTCAATTTGCCCAAAATCAATCGCTGTATTCATGGTCGAACCAAAGTCATGCACCGCCCTTACAAAGTCAATATCATAAGTCCCACGCAGACAATCCACCGTCACACCCACCACCGCCGTGCCATAAACATGATAGGCAAACGGATGCCCTTTAGCAGTCGTCCAATCGAAATGTACTGAGGGGGTCGCATAGTGCGCATGATGCGAGAGGTTGACGCGTTTGACGTAAGCCTCATTGACAACCTTCAAGAAATCTAAGTCCGTTTTTTCATTTCTGACATAAAAAAAGCCGTTTTTATAGCTCAATTCCTCCAAAAAATAAACATCGTCCAATATTTCAAGGGCTGTGTCAAACAATCGTTTCAAAATTTTCTCACAAGCCATCAAGGTCGCTTTGCCATTTAAATCAGCCGTTGCAGAAGCCGCGGAAGGCGACGTATTAGCAATCCGTAACGTATTGGTTGAGTGGACTTTGACCTTTTCTATGGGAATTTGAAAGGTCTGTGCCGCCACTTGAGCGATTTTAGTATTCACACCCTGCCCCATTTCTACGGCACCTGTTGACACTGCCACCGAGCCGTCTGTATAGACATGCACCAACGCCCGCGCTTGATTCATCAAGGTTTTAGTAAAAGAAATGCCAAAACAAATAGGCATCAAAGCCATGCCTTTCTTAGTGTATGCATTTTGTTTATTGAAATTATCAAGCTCTTTTCGTGTTTTTTCAAAATCAAAATGAGCGTTTGCGGCTTGCCAAGACGATTCAGCTTCGCTCTCAGCTTTTTGTCCATATGGAAATTCATCACCCGTTTTTAATAGGTTTTTATGTTGGATTACTGAGGGGTCAACGCCTAACTGTTCAGCAGCATGAGCAATAGCGGATTCCATCACAAACATACCTTGAGGACCGCCAAAGCCTCGAAACGCTGTATTCGGTGGCAAATTGGTGCTACAACTATACGCTATCGATGAAACATTTGGGACAAAATAGGCATTGGTGCAATGAAAAAGCGTCCGTTCCAAGACGGCAGGAGACAGATCAGCAGCCGCTCCAGCATTTTGATAAAACGTCACTTCATAAGCCACTATCTTTAAGTTTTCATCTAAACCAATTTGATAATCAGCACTGTACGGATGCCTTTTACCCGTCATGCGTAAGTCTTCCATACGGTTGAGGCAGTATTTGACAGGGCGTTTTGTTAACTGCGTACCCACTGCACACAAAGCCGCCCACGCATTGGCTTGGTCTTCTTTGCCACCAAAACCACCACCGAGTCGGGTGACATCCACCTCAATCTGGTGCATCGGCAAACCCGTTACTTTGGCAACAGCCCGTTGCACTGCCGTCGG
>JANMJN010000952.1:0-3106 GCA_031371355.1 Saprospiraceae bacterium | reverse complement strand
GCCTTGGCAGGTGTTATGGCACATTACGACTACAGAGAGGTTTTTCCTGTGGCTTGCGAGGCAATTGTTAAGCAAGATGGAGAGACCAAAAACGATTGTGAACGCAATGCTGCTAAACGATTGTTGCCGATTGTACGTGCTATGTTACCCGAAGAACGTTATGAGTTATTGGGCGTTTTTGACGGTTTGTATCCCAATGGTCCCCTCATTCGATTGCTCAAAGAGCTAAACATGCGCTATGTTATTGGTATTCAAGAAGGCTATGTTTTGGTTCAAGTGGAACAATTGAAACGCAAAAAAGAACTTCAACAATATGAATGGGTCAATCAAAAGGGCGAAAAATGTATCGCTCAATATTATAATGTCTTGATTCTCAACGGTAGTAACCTTGATATCGAAGTTAATTATTTTGAGTATGAGCAGTTCAATACATAGGGTCTCCTAATTTTGACGGATTGAATATGTATGGTGACGAGACCCCAATACTCGTACCTATGGCAACCTTAGCAAGTTCACTTTCTAAGGCGTTAGCACCTGCTTTCGCCGCTTCATTAGGTAAAACAATCCCCGAAACGGAAGCCCTATTAGCGCAAACAATTCCAAAGTTGCCGACGCTTGATTTACGGCGTACAGGTTTGAAGGAAGAAGATTTGTTGGAAAATAGCAAAGCCAAAAGTGTTAAATTTGATGCCTCTTTGCATTATAAAATTACAGATAAATTAGAAGCTTCTTATGGCTACCGCTATGGCAGCGGGGCAAGTGTATATCAAGGAGCAGAGCGTTATGCCTTGCGTGAATTTATATCTCAATACCATAAATTAGAATTAACAAGCCCTAACTTTTGGTTACGTGCTTATCAGCAAAGATCAGATGATGGCGATTCTTACAACCTCAGTGCTTTGGGGGCTTTTGTCAATGAGCGTTTCAAAGGCACATCGGCAGCTTGGGTACCGACTTATTCAGGCACTTATGCTGGCGCACTTTTACCGCTTTACTTGCAAGGTAAAACTGCGGATGCCGCCCAGTTAGCAGCGGCTCATGCAGCAGGACGTGCTGCTGCAGATAAAGGAACGCCATCTGTAGGTACATCTGAATTTAAATCGGTTGTAGATGCCGTCCGCAAAGATTTGTTTCAACGCAATCCTCCTGGAGCAGGTTTTGTGGATAAATCCGTCATGAGTCATGCTGAAACCGGCTTTAATTTCAAAGATGTCATAGCTGCTGATATATTAGATTTACTTGTTGGTGCTAACTATCGATTGTACAATTTATACTCAGAAGGAACGGTTTTAAACGAAGACCCCGATAAGACAGGCACTTTCAAACGCATAAAAGTTGATGAATTTGGTATATTTGCACAAGTATCAAAGAAGGTTTTAGGTGAAAAATTAAAACTTTCAGGCTCTTTGCGGTATGATAAAGCGCAAAACTTTGAAGGACAGATTTCGCCAAGAGTTTCTTTTGTTTATACTGGAGGGGCACTGCGCCAACACAATATCAGGGGTTCGTACCAAACAGGCTTCCGTAACCCCAGTAATCAAGACCAATACATCTTTTTTCCCGCAGGTGGGGGTATCCTTTTGGGCGGAACAAAAGCCAATGCCGAGCGATATGGCGTGTATGGCGGCGGTGCTTATACGGAAAACTCCTACCAGAAATTTATCGCAACCGTTTTAGCGGGTGCCCCTAATCCAGCCCTCTTGCAGACTATCAACCTGGCGTATGTGAAACCAGAAAAACTCAAAGCATTTGAAATAGGCTATAAAGGTATTATTACCAAAAAGCTATTCCTTGATATAAATCTGTATCATAATATTTATAAAGACTTTATTAAAGGACAAACGGTTAGAACTAAAAAAGGAACGACAATTGGCGGTGTTTTCAGAGCCGGTGTTGAAGATTTAATTGCGGGAAAAGCCACTTCTGCAACCGCTTTTCGAGCTGTTTCTAACGCCATCGAAGATGTGCAATCTACAGGTTTTGGCTTAGGTTTGAACTACAGATTAAACAAAGGGTTTTCACTATATGGCAATTACTCTTTTTCTGATTTTAATGTTCAAACAACGGATCCAGATTTTACAGCAGGTTTCAATACACCTAAACATGCCGGTGTTATTGGTATAGCCAATCAGAAACTTTTCAAAAATGTGGGTTTTGACATCAATTATCGCCAACAAAGTGCCTTTGAATGGGAAAATAGTTTTGGCTTTAGTCATATCAAGGCTTATGGCGTCCTGAATTGTCAAGTAAATTATGATTTACCTAAAATCAACAGCAATATCAAAGTGGGCGCAACAAACTTAGGCGGTAAAGATTATCGCACGATGGCTGGAGGTCCTTTTATTGGTCAACAGTATTATGTGGCTTTGACATATGATGGCGTTAAACACAAACAAAAATAAGCGTCTTAGATATCCTTTATACCCCCTCAGTATTTTGCATGAAAATAGTGAGGGGACTAATATTTGTTTGCCATTCCATTTAGTTTCTTCACCGCTCGATATAGTTGGTTCAGCCCCTAATTTAGTCGTTTCACCTATATTCCTTTATTTCCTTCTTTTAATGATGCTAACTTGTAGCATTATTAAAAACAACCACAATGAATATACTCATTGTAGAAAATGAACATAAATCAGCTTTATTGTTGAAAGAATTGATTGAAATAGACCCGAATTGCAACGTGTTGGATATTTGCGACAGTATTGAAGCAACTGTGAATTACTTGTACGCAAATCAACAAATTTTAGATGTCGTGTTTATGGATGTTCAATTGTCTGATGGACAATGTTATGAAATATTTAATAAAATAACTGTCACATTACCCGTTGTCTTTTGTACTGCTTATGATGGATTGACTTCGAAGGATTATAAAAACCACGGCATTGGCTATATTTTAAAGCCTTTTAATAAAATTGACATCAAACAAGCCATTCTTAAAGTCGAACAACTTAAATCAAACACCAAATGATTAATAATAGAAAAGCAATTCGGGATATAGAACCATCTTTCAATCACCCAATAATTGTACATAATTAATCATTATTATTAGTTGATTCATCATCTTTTTTTACTGTTTTTTAGTCCTAATATTTTATCGTTCAGAAAT
>JANMJN010000931.1:0-2148 GCA_031371355.1 Saprospiraceae bacterium | reverse complement strand
AAAAAAAAAATTTTTAATTTCACTGCTTACACATCCACAAAACTCTAATCCTAAAAATCCTAAAATCAGTGATTTAAAGTAAGACAGTTGAGTTTGGAAGTACCCCTCAGTATTTTTCACTTTTTTTAAGTTTTTTTTAACGCTTTAAAACCGATGCAACCCTAAGCTTCGTAAATGATGGCAACGAACAACAAATTAACATCACTGAATTTTTTTTTCCAAGCTTTAAAACCGAACAGACTTATATTCTCGTAAATGATTTCAACGAACAACAAATGGGCATAAGTGAATTTTTTTTTTCAAAACTTTAAAACCGAACAAACTAATATTCTCGTAAGTAAAAACAACAAATTGTAATTTTTAGAATTGAAATTTCATCAAATCTTTTTTTTGAAATTAAAACCAAACAATCTTTAAACATCGTATATCATAACTCACAACAACAAATTAAATCACATAAGTTTTTTACTACTTTAATTCTTTTAATGACTTTAATAAAAATAAATTCTGTTCAATTAAGCGCAAAATAAATATTCATTTAGGCTGATTCAATATATTTTAAGCCCAATTTGATATTTAGTAAAGTCCACTCGATATTTATAAACACAAATTCTTTTTAGCTAAGTACAAAATAAATTAACAACAAATTCATTTCTTTTAATTTTTAAAAATTCATAATTACATGAAGAACTTTCTTAAAACGGCTGCGCTCGTCGTATTCGCCGCTGCCCTTAGCACAACAAATGTAGAAGCTCAATCAATGTCTTCAAACAAAATGTCTGAACCCAAAACAGTTCAAGTTGGTGGAGAAGCCATGTTTCCGATGAAAAACATCGTTCAGAATGCAGTCAATTCAAAGGCGCACACAACACTTGTGGCGGCTGTAAAAGCAGCTGGTTTGGTTGATGTTTTGCAAGGTGCAGGTCCTTTCACCGTTTTTGCGCCCGTCAATGATGCGTTTGAAAATTTGCCCGCAGGAACAGTTGAAACACTTTTGAAGCCTGAAAACAAGGCAACTTTGACAAAAGTATTGACATATCATGTTATCGCTGGCAAGTACGACTTCAATGCTTTATCAGCACTTATCAAAAAAGGTAAGGGTAAAGCGGAATTGGCTACGGTTTCAGGTGGTAAATTGTGGTTTAAGATGAATGGCGCACGTAACATCACTGTTTGGGACGAAAACGGCAGTTCAGCGAACATTAATACCTATGATGTGTATCAATCGAATGGCGTTATTCAGTCAATTGACGCGGTTTTATTGCCAAAAATGTAATTGTCTAATGACTATTTCAAACTTTCCATTGGTTGACTTTGAAATATGAATGAGTCTGAGATTTAATAAAGCAATTTTCAGTAGAGTTTAGATTTTGTGTCCTTTCTATAAAGGTTTAAGGGTTTGGAGAAATGATTCTCCAAACCTTTTTTCGTTTTAAAATCGTAATTTTGTAGTTTATTTTAAAAAAAACATCTTTTATGACAACGATTAACATAAAGACACTCAAAATTAGCCTCACCTACCTCGAATATTTAGTCGAAGTAGCGGAAATGTGGCAACATGGTCAAACCTCAACAACGGGTTTTAACAATAGTCCCGCTATGTTGGACTATACGGCGGATAACTTGGGGCGCATGTATCGCCTCAATGACACGACGCAACTGATACCTGAAATGCAGGCTTTTTTAGCGAAAATGACAAAACCAACGACTTGGCTCACGATTACTGAGGGGTGGTGTGGCGATGCGAGTCAAGTGGTACCTGTGTTTGAGAAAATCGCTATGGCTCAACCACTTATTACGCACCGCATCATTTTTAGAGATGAACATCCTGAAATTATGAATGCTTTTTTGACGGATGAAGGGCGTTCGATTCAAAACTCATTGTGTTAGATGAAGACGGTCAAGTGCTGACTTCTTGGGGACCACGACCGCAAGCCTTGCAAGATATTGTGCAAAAGATTAAAGCAGATATGGCTTTGATGACCAAAGAAGAACGCAAAGCACATATTCAATCGGTGAAAGCGACGGTGCATGGTTGGTATGATGCGGACAAAACGGTGGCGACGCAGAGGGAGCTGTTGGCTGCGATTGAAGGGGTTTTGGGTTAATGTTTTTTAAAGGAAAAATGCCGCGATACTGAGGGGGGTA
>JANMJN010000909.1:0-9108 GCA_031371355.1 Saprospiraceae bacterium | reverse complement strand
TACAGTGGTGACATCACAATCTATATGCCGCCGATAGACAGATCGGTCTATGCTGACGGCAGTGTTGTCGAAGGGAAACCCCTCAGTATTGATGGGAAAAAGTTGACGATTGTGAATCCTAAATTAATCATAGAAGTGGCTTCTCCGTCAACAATGGACTATGATAGGAATGATAAATTTAAGAATTATCGCTTGTTACCGGCTTTTAGAGAATACCTTTTAGTGAGCCAAAATGAACCGACGATTGAAAAATATTACTTGAAAGATATTAAAAAAGGGATTTGGTTGTATCAACACATCAGTGGTTTAGATGCGTCCATTCGTTTGCAGTCCATCGGTTGCACTTTGCGTTTGAAAGATATTTATAGCAATCTTTCGCCGATTGAAGAAGGGTAGTTATAAGCGTAAAATAATAAAAAAGGGATAAAATGTCGTCATTTTACCCCTTTTTTATTATTAAAAAAGTCAGAATTACACTGAAACCGCTTCGCCATACATCTCCTCCCGCAACGCTTTGATGCGTGGGCTGTGGACATACTCGCCGTACGTCATCAATTGGTCAATCATGCCATTGGGTGTGATTTCGATGATGCGATTACCGACAGTGTCAAGGATTTGATAGTCATGGCTTGTGAAAATCATATTGCCAGGGAAGTCTCTCATACCGTTGTTGAGGGCGGTGATACTTTCGAGGTCAAGGTGATTGGTTGGTTCGTCCAAAATAGTAAAATTTGGATTCGCCAACATCGCTTTTGACATCATACAACGCACTTTTTCACCACCCGACAAAACACTGGCATTTTTGAATACTTCTTCGCCACTAAACAACATACGCCCTAAGAAACCGCGAATGAACGACTCGTCTTTTTCTTTTGAAAACTGACGCAGCCAATCAATAAGGTTCATGTCATTTGTGCCTGTAAAGTATTTCGTATTGTCGTTGGGCAAATACTGAGGGGATATGGTTTGACCGTAAGAAAACTTTCCAGTGAAGTTTTTGTCTTCGCCTGCAATGATGTTGAAAAAGGCTGTTGGCACGTTGGCATTGCGGCAAAGAATGGCGATTTTCTCACCTTTATTCATTCTAAAACTGATATTTTGGAACAAATATTCACCATTTTCGGCAACCTTTGACAGGTTTTCGCATTCAAAGATAACATCACCTGGGTCACGTTCAGGTTTGAAGTTGATGAAAGGGTAGCGGCGACTGGATGGTCGCATATCTTCAAGATTCAATTTATCTAATGCCTTTTTACGGCTTGTCGCTTGTTTCGATTTCGACGCATTCGCAGAGAAACGAGCGATAAACTCCATCATTTCAGCGCGTTTTTGCTCTACTTTCTTGTTTTTATCCGCCATTTGACGAGACAACAACTGACTTGTTTCGTACCAGAATGTATAGTTACCCGTAAACAAACGGATTTTGCCGAAGTCAACGTCCACAACGTGCGTACACACCATGTCCAAGAAGTGACGGTCATGGGATACGACTATCACTAAGTTTTGGTAGTCGGCGAGGAAATCACACAGCCATTCTGTCGTTTCAGCGTCCAAGTCATTGGTTGGTTCGTCCATCAACAAAACGTCGGGATTGCCGAAAAGGGCTTGCGCCAAAAGGACTTTGATTTTGTCTTTACCGCTCAACTCACGTACAAGAGCGTCGTGTAAAGATTCTTTGATACCTAAATTGGAGAGCAATTCAGCCGCATCAGATTCCGCCATCCAGCCGTTCATTTCGCCGAATTCGGCTTCAAGTTCAGCCGCGTGCATGGATTCCGCTTCTGTGGCATTTGGATTGTCGTAAATGGCATTTTTCTCAATCATGATGTCATATAGGCGTTTATGCCCCATCATAACGGTGTCAATGACCTTAACATCGTCGAAAGCGAAGTGATTTTGAGATAAAATCGCCATACGATTGCCAGGTTCGATACTGACTTCTCCACGATTAGGCTCAATTTCGCCTGACAATATTTTGATGAAAGTAGATTTGCCTGCGCCATTCGCACCGATGACACCATAGCAATTACCTTTTGTGAATTTGAGGTTAACCTCATCGAAAAGAATGCGTTTGCCGAATTGCAACGCTACATTATTGACAGTAAGCATGAAAAATCAAGATTGGAAAATTATTAGAATTTTTTGCGCCGCAAAGTTAGCAAAAGAAAACCGTTTGACCATGAAAGAATCATTGTCAAACGGTCAAAAAAGCAGAAAAAAATTAGTTAAGGGTTCAATAACCGCTGTAGCCGAAGCAATAAGCTAAAGTTAAACCGCCAAACATATACCAATCGTTCTTTTTGGGATTGCCTGTTTTGCTGACGCCGTCCAGGTAGTCAGAAAACGTGAGGCGCGTACCCCATTCCATTCCAACTGAAATGGACTCCCCAAATTGTACTTTTATACCTAAACCCATTGGGAAAGCGGGAACAATACTTTTTGCACCTTGTTCTGGAAATGGATAAGGACGTGTATCAGATGGCGCAATAGGTTCTCCATCATTAGAGGCAATGCCTAATCCGCCAAAAATATATGGATTGAACAATATATTTGCACCTTGAAAATTGTTTTCATTACTTTGACCTAAGAAATTGAACTCACTGACAACGGAGAATTCACGAACAGTTGATTTGAAAGTGAAACCACGATAACGTGTTCCTGGGTCAGATGAGCGCAAATCAGAGCCTGTCAGTTTACCTTGTATAAAATTGCCTCGAATGGTAAGAAATCGATTGGGTGTGTAACGCAACAATGCGCCAAAAGCGGGTTGCGTTTCTTGCCACCGAAGTGTGCCATCGGCAAGGTCTCCTTGATAATTGCAGGCACCGACAAATAGACCTGCTTCAAATTGTGCTTTACTGAGGGGTAGGCACAGGACAAAAGCGATAACCGTTAATTTAATTTTTTTCAATAAGTTTAGCATCGTTATACGTTTTTTACGTGATTGATCTTTATGAATACAGAATAGGAATAAATGAAATTAAATGCTTAAATATTTGATAATCATTTATTTATGAAATAAAAAACAAACAGTTAACTTAATTCAACTATCTATAACGGACAAAAGTAGTAAAGAGATTCAGTATTTTTTTTGTTTGGCGAAAAGAAAACATATAACTGTATAATTACATTTTCAAATGAATATTGTACTTCTTTAGTCAATTTTGACACTTTTACATTTATAGAGTGATGAAATTTGTAGTTTTGCATTTTTTAGAGTCTCCAAATACTGAGCAGAAGGATTCCTGTGTTCGTATGGACTTCTTTGTTCAAAGAACTCCTTTAGAGGAAGAGGAAGGAGGAGATAGATGAACTTTTTTTGTGTTTTTGATGGATAAAAAATTTAAAAATATGGCATTAGATCAAGTTGACGTTGACAAAGAAGTGGAATACGAAGTAAAAAAGAAAGATGAGATGTCGTTTTGGGAGCATCTCAACGAGTTGCGTGCAAGGATTATTCGGGCTTTGATTGCTATTACTGTTGGCGTAATAATCGTATTTGCCATGGGCGAATGGTTTTTTGATATGATTATTTATGCGCCGATCAATAAGGATTTTCCGACCTATAAATTTATGTGCGATTTGGCACAACAAACGGGTATGAAGGACTTATGCCTTGCGCCGCCTTCGTTGACTTTGTTTACCACAGAAATCGGCGAAGTATTTTTCAAGCACATGCAAGTTGCCATGATTATTGGTTTATTGGGCGCAATTCCAGTCGTTTTTTGGCAATTTTGGTTGTTTATCAAGCCAGGACTTATGGAAGAAGAAGTTAAAGCGGCACGTGGTTTTGTGACTATTTGTTCCTCTTTGTTCATTGCGGGGGTCATGTTTGGCTATTTTATCATCACGCCTTTTGCTGTTTCCTTTTTAGCCAATTACAAAATGGCAGGTGTCGGAGGAACGGCTTCACTCGATTCTTACATTGGCTATTTGACGATGTTTACACTACCGATTGGGCTTGTTTTTGAATTGCCCGTCATCATTTTTTTCTTAGCGCGGATTGGCATCGTGAGTTCTAAAATGTTGTCTCAATACCGCAAACACATGGTTGTTGTCTTGCTTTTAGCTTCTGGTATCATTACGCCTTCGCCTGATGTGGTTTCTCAATTATTGGTCTTTGTACCGCTTTATCTCCTGTTTGAAGTGGGTATTCTCGTCAGTAAAAGAGTTGAAAAAAAGAGAGCTTTAAATAATGGATAATGTATAGTTGAATAATGGATAATACATAGGGGTATTATCCATTATCAACTATCCATTATCAACTTAGATATTGATGTCGCCCACCATTGTTTCAGGGCGCAGTACTTCATCAAATTTTTCAGAAGAAATATACCCCAAAGCCAAAGCCGCTTCTTTCAAAGTTGTGCCTTCTTTATGAGCTTTTTGAGCAATTTCAGCCGATTTGTAGTAACCAATATGTGGATTTAAAGCCGTAACCAGCATCAAAGAGTTGGATACATGCTTATTGATATTGTCATACAAAGGCTCGATGCCCACCGCACATTTGTCGTTGAAAGCCACGCAAACATCACCAATCAGGCGTGCTGAATGTAGGAAATTGTAAATCATCATCGGCTTAAACACATTGAGTTCAAAATGCCCCGATGCGCCACCGATGTTAATCGCTACGTCATTGCCCAAAACTTGTGCTGCTACCATCGTCATGGCTTCGCATTGGGTCGGATTCACTTTGCCGGGCATAATAGACGAACCAGGTTCATTATCTGGAATATACAACTCGCCAATTCCCGCCCGCGGACCAGAAGCTAATAGACGAATATCGTTGGCAATCTTCATAAGCGAGCAAGCCACTGTTTTCAATGCGCCATGCGCTTCCACAATGGCATCGTGTGCCGCTAAAGCTTCAAATTTATTTTCAGCTGTAAAAAACGGCAAGCCCGTCAAATGAGCGATATGAGACGCTACATTCTCGGAATACTGAGGGGGGGTATTGATGCCTGTACCAACTGCCGTTCCACCCAAAGCCAATTCCGACAGATGTGTCAATGTATTGTTTATTGCTCTCAAACCATGTGTCAATTGCGAAGCATAACCCGAAAACTCTTGTCCTACGGTCAATGGTGTGGCATCCATCAAGTGCGTGCGACCAATTTTCACGACATCTTTAAACGCCACTGCTTTCGCATGTAGCGTATCACGGAGTTTTTCAATACCAGGGATCGTTAATTCCATCAAAATTTTATAAGCTGCAATATGCATCGCTGTCGGAAACGTATCGTTCGACGATTGCGATTTGTTGACATCATCATTGGGCTTAACATATTTGTCTTCGTCCATAAGTGAACCCCCTTTCAGGACATGTGCGCGGTAAGCAATGACTTCATTACAGTTCATATTCGACTGAGTACCCGAGCCTGTTTGCCACACGACGAGCGGAAATTGGTCGTCCAAGTCCCCCCTCAGTATTTCGTCGCAAACTTGACCGATGAGGTCACATTTGTCTTTAGGTAAAAGACCTGCGTCAAAATTGGTCAAAGCGGCTGCTTTTTTGAGATAAGCAAAGGCTTTGATAATTTCTTTAGGCATTTTATTAATGTCTTGAGCAATGGGGAAATTTAAAACAGAACGTTGTGTTTGCGCACCCCAATACACGTTTGCAGGGACTTCCACCTTGCCCATAGTGTCTTTTTCTATCCGATATTGCATATTATTCGAGTTAAAAGATGATAAATTGAATAAATTTTAGGGCAAAGTTAACTCAAAACATATCGAGCCTTTTAGATATTTTGACTTTTTTTTCAATTCATATTTCATCAAAATTAAAAAAATAGGGAGGGGTGCTTTGAAAAACAAAAACAGCCTGTATATTTGCAACGCTTTTTAAGAAAAGCACAATCGAAGTATAGCTCAGTTGGTTAGAGTATCGCCTTGACATGGCGGGGGTCAGTGGTTCGAATCCACTTACTTCGACAAAATGATGAATTATAAATGATGAATTATGAATCGGCTTCACAGTACAATTCATCCTTTATCATTCATAATTCATCATTTTTATTTTAGGGATGTAGCGCAGCCTGGTAGCGCACTCGTCTGGGGGGCGAGGGGTCGCAAGTTCAAATCTTGTCATCCCTACCGATAAAAAGCCTTGATTTTCAATTACTTGTGTAATGAAATCAAGGCTTTTTTGTTGGATGGTTTGCGCTTTTCTGTTTTTATTTCTTGGTTTCACTTTTTTCTGCCAACAAAAAACGCTTTCTAAAAAAGCATTTTTAGACGATTTTCTCTAAACCCAAGACACGGATTCGATTAGTCAAAAGAGTGCGGTATTTCACTTTCAAATCATCAGACAAAAAACAAATATCTAATAAACCAAACCATTCGGGAATAGCTGATTGCAATTCTGTCAAAATTTGTTGAATCGTTTTGTCAGACAGTTTCAATCGTTCTTTGCCATAGTAATTGACCAATAAATCATAGTTGAGTTTTCGTTTTTTCCCTGCCAACGGTAACGCAAATTCTTCGATATTTGTACCCCTCAGTACAATCGTCGAATTGAGCAAATCATAAGCGGGTGACAATTCAACTTTGCCGTTGCGCGTGATAAGTGTGAAGTTTTTGAGGTGCGCATCTTCATTACCTACCAAGAAATTGAACAAAACCAAACGAAGCAACTTTGCTTTTTCGAGCATCGGAAAAGTACAAAACTGTTCGACGACATCAATTAATTTTTCCATCGAAGCATTGTACTTGGTTTCGCGCTTGTAACCAAGTAATTGTGTAAAATCCTCTGTGGCGAATTTTTGCCCTTTTTTAGGACGGTCAAAACGACGAATAAAATAGGTCAAACTACCATCTTTTGAACCAACCAAACCGGTTAGGGGCACTTCAATCCCTGTTTTAGCTGCCATGCACATTGTCACAGCTTCATTTTCGGGTAATTGTGGAAAATCGCTGTTTTGAGGTTTCAAAATAAATGTGCCGCCGACATCCGTTATCTCAAAGCCGTGTTGTCGGACATTGAGTAAAGCACTTAACTTGGGCTGGACACCTTGAATACTCATTTTTTCCATACGCAACGCAGCGTCACGCCTTTGTTCTTCGGCAGACAAAGGTAAATCGTTCAGATGCGTTAGGCTTTTGGATAACAAAGCCAAACCTTTCGGACTGTAAGCTGCATCGCCGCAAGGTTGATATGTGATACGGCAATAGTTCATTTTTCAAAAACGGTGACTGCGCCAACGAGGTCTTCGCCAACGGCAATGAGTTGAGAAAAGTAATCGTGGCGGTCAATCTTGCGAAACCGCAACAGACCTTCCAATTGCCCACCTTCGGGCAAAACGCCGTCGAAAAAAGGTGGAAAAGTAGCATATTCATACCCCCCCTCAGTAATCGGCATCGTCAACGACACAGGCGCACCCGAATAACCCGCATGATAAACAAAGCGATAACCATGCTCATCTATTTCGGTCAAAATACCTGCTTCTTTGCCGTGAACTTTTACAACAGCTTGTCTCATACGGCTTCTGATTTTTGATTGTGAAATGCTGTCATTAGCGGACTGTCAAACGCTATGCGGATATTCAAAGTTGCCAATACTTTTGCTAATGATTGGTACTGCACCGTTTCTTTGCCATGTTCGATGTCAAAAACAACTGTTTTCCCAACATCTGCAAGGTCAGCTAATTGATTGCGTGACAATCCCGCTTTCTTGCGATGAAACTGAATAAGGGCAGCGATTTCTTGAAAATTCATTTATTTACTGTTTTGACGGTAAACGTATGAATATTCGGTGGGATAGGCAAGTTTTTTTCTCTTTTTGAGGTTTTATTTACTGTTTTGGCGGTAAATAAAAGAATATGTGGCATCTTGTGGCTTTTAATATCGAAATCATTGATGGCAAAGTATGGATTCACCAAAACAATACAGAAGCCATGATTGCGGATGAACTTGTCGAAAAAGGCATCGCCAAAGAAGACTTTGCCTTAGAAAAATAATTTGTGAACGGGAAATTTCACATACCCCTCAGTATTTCCCTACCGCTCAAACTTATACTTTAAATGCCACGCAAAATTATCAATCGCGGGATAATGAATCTTAGCAGATGGCAAAAGTAAGACACCCCTTTTAGTTTTTGGAGCTGTAAGTAATTGTTTCATCTTCGGTGGTATATCTCGATCTATTTCGGGAATAAGGGTTTCGTCGGGTACACCGCGCCCGAATACGTCAATAGTTGAAAAAACTTCTATGTCGGGAAAGTAGCCATGATTCAGTTGGTTCAAAGCAAGGGCTACGTATTTTGATAGGTTTTCGTCGAGGTATATTTTCATGACGTTTTATACAGCGTTCTGATAGAACCGAATGGCATCTTCTACTGCTTTGATGTTCAAATCATACAAATTTTTTATAAATTCTACGGGTTCTCCACTTTTATACATCGAAAAAAGCATTTCTGCATTGATGTTTGTGCCTTCAATTATAGGTTGCCCAAATTGATGATTCGGGTCAATAACAACACTACTATTGTGTCCATTAGGATAAAATCGAATGGCTTGGTTTTCTCTATCAAATTCTATTTTTTTGACATAATCATTGATAATAGTTACAAAATTGGCTTGTCGTGTGCCATCGGCATTAACAATAGCATCTTTGAAAGCATACCAAATTTTACTGCCATCACTCAAAACCGTTGATGTGGCAAACGGATATTGTGTATGGGTTTCTTCCGATATGTGTTTTCGTGATTCTAATATCCGTTTGGGTTTAACACCCAATTCTTGAAGCTGAAAACAGACATATAATTCAATAAAAACATAAAAATTAACGGCTTTGGTTTTTCCATTTTCTGCTTGCCATGAATAACTATCGTTAAAAAGCTCTTTTCCCAACCTATCGTCCCAATAGCTTTTTAAATAATGTGCGACCTTCCTGCGTGGTAGTCAAGTTATGTCTTTATCTAAGCAGGTTATCAACGGCTACAAGACAATGAATAGTGTCGTTGTGGATATTGATAATCAAGGCGTTAGCCTACTCTGCCATGAACTTTACAGTAACAAGATGCCCAATTATATTGGTCAAACAACGCTCAATGATATAGAAGCTGTTAGTCAATTAAGCGAAGTACACCAGCAAATGGTCTTAGATAAA